>PMWA01000108.1 GCA_003166335.1 Methanobacterium sp.
ATTTTGATTAACATAACTTTTTAGAATTTTTTTTTATGGATATTCTGAAAACCGTTTTACACTTTTTTTTATCTAAATTGAGATAATATAAAACACTTCTCACTTAGGAATTTTTTTATTAGAAATATTTGTTCCCGTCAAATTTGTGAAGTTTTTACCGCAATTATTACATGAAATAACGTCTTACTGAAGTTTTAACGAATAAACTTTTTTTTAACTTTACACGAACGATATTCAGGGACAATAAACATCTCCAGGCCATCTAATACATTTAAAAATCTTTAAAACTTATCATCATCAGGCACTAACAATTAACCCTAAATCCTCCTTTTCATACATTATAATATGAAACTCGACTCAAAATTTGTACATATTAACAAGCATGAGCGTTAAATTAATAATATATATAATTGAAGAGTTATATAAATTAAATCATGATATCCACAGTAACAACTACAATTACTACGGTTACTATCTCTGAGTTAATGACTTTTTTAAGCATAATCGCAGTTATATCATTGATAATTTTCCTTGCAATCAAGGAAATACTCAGATCAGAAATAGAAAATAAAAAAGTTAAATCCTTCTTGAAAGGAGTAAACATTGCTATAATACCTTTATTATTAATATTTATTGCAATAGTAGGATCAAAAATATTAAAAATACTATGAAAACTTAAACAATCTCGTGTTTAACCATAACAGGCAGTAATTTACCGGTAACACTTAGTCCATGCTGGTGAAATTTTAAGATGACTCTAACTTTTTATTTTTTTTCTTATTTTAGTATGATTCTGTCACAAATTTTTTTTTGATTAAAACTCATTGAAGATTAAACATCTACCCTATTAACATTGAATGATTAAATAGATAATACGTGCGTTCAATGCAGAATACCTCTTATTATCATACACTGGAATACGTAGCATATAAATCCACCTTAACCACACCAAAAATATTAATTTATTTGAATAAAATTTTTTATACATAGGATTTGCACTTTTATATAAATGCTGGTTTATAATCTTTCATGAATAGCTTCATGAGCATATATTACAATTAACCCTCTAATTCTTGTTATCTAGATTTTCTTACAATCTTATTAAAAAATTTTATTCTTAATAACATAAAAATTTTAATCATTTGTTAACATATAGTAACAAAACATTAAGATGATTTATATAAGACTAAAACAGAATATTTAGACATTCAAAGTTGGCAAAAAACATAATTTAAGTCTTCATAATACATTATCAACTATTATCCCAATTGGAAATGATAAATTCTTTAATGTCATCATTTACGAGAGAAAGTAATATAAAAATATATTAAGAAATCATCTTATTTATCATATGAATTTTAACTAATCTTAGGTTATATCCATGAGTAAAGCGAGGAGAATAGCTAAAAACACCGGAGTATTATTCGTTGCACAAGTTATTACATATCTCCTCAGTTTTTTCATAACAATTTACACTGCCCGATATTTAGGGGTTGAAGGATTTGGTATTTTATCTTTAGCCCTTTCATTAACCTTAATTTTTAATGTTTTCACAGATCTAGGGTTGAGTACACTTGCTGTTAGAGAAGTTGCAAGAGTTAAATCCCTAACAAAAAAATATCTTGGAAATTTTGCAGTGATGAAACTGTTCTTAGCATTTTTAACATTTGGATTAATCACCATAACAGTTAATTTAATAGGTTACTCGAAAGAAGTGGACATTGTAATATATTTAATCACCATTTCGGTGATATTAACATCATTTTCAGGAATATTCAATTCAATTTTCCAAGCACATGAACAAATGGAATATCAAGCCTTATCCAGTATAATTAACAGTTTTTTACTGTTAATAGGTATTTTAATTGCTATATATTTCCATTTAAGTATAATAATATTCGCGGCAGTTTATATTATCGCTAGTATAGCTACTCTAATATATTGTGTAATAATATATCTATGGAAATTTTCTTTACCCAAATTTGAGATAGACCCTCACTTTTGGAAGTTAACATTAATTGCAGCACTACCTCTATCTGTATCTGCATTGTTTAGTGTTATAGGTTTTAACATTGATACAGTTCTACTTTCAATATTGAAAGGAAATATTGCTGTTGGGGTTTACACCGCACCATACAAATTAATGACAGCATTAATATTTATACCTGCAGTTTTCACATCTGCAATTTATCCTGTATTATCAAATTTTTATGTAAGCTCAAAGGAGTCTCTATCAATATCCTATAAAAAATCGTTTAAATATTTAATAATCCTAAGTTTACCAATTGCAGTTGGTACAACATTACTTTCCAACAAGATCATATTAATCATTTACGGATCACCATTCGCACCATCCATAATTGTGCTCCAAATCTTGATTTGGACAATTCCACTAATATTTTTATCATACTTCTCTGGAACACTCCTTGCATCAATAAATAAACAAAATTTACTCTTCAAATTAACAGGCATTGGTATGATTATAAATATAATACTAAACCTGATATTCATACCCAAGTTTAGTTATGTGGCAGCATCAATTATAACAGTAATAACAGAATTATTTGCTGTAGTAATCTCTATTCATTACTTATCTCAATTTGTATGCAATATTAACCTAAAAAAATTAATATGGAAACCTACAATAGCAAGTATCATAATGGGTTTATTAATAATACTTTGTATTAACCTAAATTTATTAGTCATAATATTAATCTCAACTGTAGTGTACTTCACCATTTTAATTATTCTCAAAACATTTACAAGTGATGAAATCTATTTAGTCAAAAAAATTATTGGCAAGGAATAAAAAATGAAAATAAACTATTTAAAAATATATTTTAACAGAATTAGATATGGATATTATTACAATAATTACTTAGAGAAAAAAAAGAATAAAAAAATTCTACAAAAGATTCGCTTACAAAAAACTGCCAAAATTAAAGAACCGTTAGTTTCCGTTTTGATCCCCACCTATAACCGGAGCAAATTATTAACTGAACGCTCATTATCCTCAGTATTAAGGCAAACTTATCAAAACATTGAGATCATAATAGTGGGAGACCATTGTACAGATGATACTGAAAAAAAAATAAAAGAATTTAAAGACAAAAGAATAAAATTTTATAACCTCCCCAAAAGAGGAAAATATCCAAATAATCCCAATAACAGATGGATGGTAGGAGGTTCAATACCTGCAAATAAAGCTATCGAAATATCGTGGGGGGAGTGGATAGCTCCATTAGACGATGATGACGAGTTTTCAGATGATCATATAGAAACATTATTAAAATTCGCATTAGAAAATGACCACGAACTGGTATATGGAAAAGTGGAAAGGGAAATTGAACCGAACCACTGGGAAGTATTAGGATCTTATCCTCTACAGAATGGTGAAATTTCTCGTATTTCAGTTTTATACAGTTCAAAATTGAAATTTATTAAATATAATACCGACTCATGGAAATATGGTGAACCCTCAGATTGGAATAAATGGAGGAGAATGGGAGAGGCTGGTGCGAAAATAGGTTTTATTGACAAAATTGTGGGAAAACATTATCTTGAACGTCAACAAAGAGAATGAAATTTTTTTTTCAAAAATTGATTTTCAGAAGGTTTTATTATGATTAAAGGGTTAAAAAAGAATGTATTAATTTTTCCAGGTGGTACTGAAATTGGTTTAGAAATACGGAATTCTTTAAAGGATATTAAGGAGATAAATTTATATTCAGCTGGTAGCGACGTTTCAAATCATGCATCTTATGTTTTCAAAAATCATTCCATAGTTCCTGATATTAATATAAAAGGTTGGATCGGAGCTCTAAACAAAATTTTAAACAAATATGCTATAGACTACATATTTCCAGCTCATGATGATATAATTGTCGCCTTAGCTTCTAATTCAGATCGAATAGATGCAAAGATTATTTCATCACCACTTTCAACCTGCTTATTAACAAGATCTAAAACTGAAACTTATAATAAATTCAAAGATTTAATTCCTACTCCTAAAACTTTTAATAAAATTAAAGAAATAGATTCATTTCCTGTTTTTGTAAAACCTGACAAAGGACAGGGTTCTCAAAATTCTTTTAAAATAAATGATTCTGAACTACTTAAAGCATTATTGAAAAGTAATCATGAATACATCATATTGGAATATCTTAATGGTAAAGAATATACTGTAGACTGTTTTACAGATAGAAATAAAGGATTACTATTTTGTGGTGGAAGAGAAAGAATTCGCACTAAAAGTGGAATATCCATGGATAGCAAACCAGTAGATCCTAAGATAAATAAAATTTTCCGGTATTATGCAAACATAATTTCACAGGAATTAGAAATCCATGGAGCTTGGTTTTTTCAGCTTAAATTAGACTCATCAGGGATTTTCACATTACTTGAAATAGCTCCTAGAATTAGTGGCACTATGGCAACCCACAGAGTTTTAGGCATTAACTTCCCATTATTAAGTATATACGAAAAAGAGGGTCTTAACATAGACCTTATGATTAACAATTATCATTTGCAGATAGACCGGGCTTTAGTTAATAGATACAAGCATGATATAAAGTATAAAACTGTTTATGTTGATCTAGATGATACTTTAATATTAAATGACAGAATAAACACCGAGCTTATCAAATTTTTATATCAATCTTTAAATAAGGATTGCAAACTTATATTAATCACTAAATCTGTGAATATCACCGAAAATTATCTAAAAAAATGGCGTTTAGCAAATTTATTCGATGAAATAATCTTTCTTAATAATGAGGATTCAAAGGCGGATCATGTTGATCCTGAAAATTCAATATTTATTGATGATAGTTTTAGCGAGCGAAAATCTGTTTTTGATAAACATAAAATACCAACTTTTGATTGTAGCATGTTAGAGTTATTAATAGATAGTAAGGTTTGAATGAAACCGAAATATTATATTTAAGGAATTGATAAAGAATTTACCAAAAAATAATGGGATAGTATCAATTAAAAAATGGAATCAATTTTATAATTAGAAGAAAATATTTATCTATATGCAAAATTAATTTGTATATAAAATTAAAAACAGTTCTAACTCAAAAAAATTTAAGAATACATAAGAATATAAAAAATGGTACCATAATCGCTCGAAATCTAAGTTTGTTTAAATGATAAAACTGATCTTATATTAGACATCACGAAAAGTTTGCTATTCAATGATAAAACTGTGGATTTTATCTATAATTAACATTTCTTAGAACATTTTACATCTAAAGAAGGCGAAAATGCAGTAAAAGAATTTTATAGAACCTTAAAGAATGATGGTGTTTTGAGAATAGCTACACCTGACTTTGATTATGTCATAAAAATATAATAACGATGGAAAAATCAAGATTGGTTATCATGGCCCGAATATGAATTTATAGAGACCCGTGGACAAATGATAAACAGTTATTTCAGAGATTGGGACATAAATATTTGTATAATGAAGAAGATCTAAAATGTATTATTAAAAAAAGTTGTATTCCAAGAAATTCGAAGACAAGAATGGAATAAAAGTATTTATTCGGATTTATCTGGAAGAGAAACCAGAATGGACTCAAAACTAATTTTAGAAGCTGAAAAATAAGTAATTAATTATTAGTTACTCATTAATTCTTTTATCCTATTTGTAATTTTATCAACAACATTCTCTCCAAGATCAGGATATAAAGGAAGACATAACACTCTATCAGAAATGTCTGAAGCTACTTTCAAATCATATTTTTGAACCAAATTTTGTCCTCTTTGTTTGAAATAATCGTAATTCACAGTTAGAGGATAAAAATATTTTCGGGAGTAAATATTGTCTTTTATAAGCTCTGAGTATATTTTATCTCTCACTTTGATATTCTCAAAACATACAGGCATATATGAATAATTATATTTTGATGCTATCAATTTCTGGAATTTTATATTATCAAAGCTAGCCAAATTCTCTTTATAATGATCATAAAGCTCTTTTCTTTGTTTTAGCTTGTCTTCAATGATTTTAATATTACAAAGACCCATTGCTGCTTGGAATTCATTCATTTTGGCATTCGTACCGGGCAAAAGTACCTCTTCTTCAGATTTAATTCCATGATTTCTTAATAATTTTAATTTTTCAAGAATTTTTTCATCTTGCGCTGTTATAGCTCCCCCCTCTACAGTATTAAAAACTTTTGTTGCATGGAAACTTAATGTTGATATGTCACCATAGTTAAGCACTGATTTTTTTTTGTATTCAACTCCAAAGGAATGTGCAGAATCATATATTAATTTTATATCATTTTCAATGGATATTTCTTGTAACTCTTCAACATAGCATGGATTTCCATAAACATGCACCGCTAGTATTGCAGATGTTTCATCAGTTATTTTCTTTTCCACATCGGATGGATAAATATTAAATGTTTCAGAGTCTATATCTGCAAAAACTGGATTTAAACCTTCCCAAATTAAGGCATTCGTAGTAGCAGAAAATGTGAAAGGGGTAGTAATAACATCTCCTTTGATATTCAAAGCCTTCAAAGCCATATGAATTGCCAAAGTACCATTAGAAACTACAATTACATTTCTTAATTTAAGATGTTCTTTCAATTTAATTTCAAACAATCTTAAAAATTCACCATCATTTGTTAACCACTCATTCTTCCATATTTCTTTCAAATATTTAATATAATCCTCTATTTCGGGAATATCTGGTTTAGTAACATTTATTGTATCTGTAACTTTATATTCATCTTTATCGGGAATATTTAATTTGATATTTTCTGCCATTTGTTCTCCAATTTATGTATTTAAATTTGTCAAATTAATGAAATTCAAAATTTCAATTCCATATTAATGTAGAAAATTAAAATTAATTCGATTATTATATAATATTTTTAGAATATTTAATGATAATCAACTAAGACGATGTTATAATGTTGATATATTATTATTAATGATGTGATTATATAATCATTACATAAAATTATTAAAAGTCAATACATTTTTATTTATATTTATAAAGAGAATGCAATACTAGTCACGCTCTTATAGGTGTATTTGAATTTAGGTAAAATAAGTAATTAATTATAATTGATTTTGATAATCTTGCCTTTTATATAGCAGCGATCAAAATGAAAATATAACCATAATAATACTTAATTGGAATGGTTGGCAAGATACTTTTAATGCTTAGAATCAATATATCAAATAGATTATCCTAATTATGATGTTATTGTTATTGATAATGGCTTAGAAGATGAATCTTTAAAAAAGATAAGAGAATATTGTGATGGAAAATTTAAGATTTATTCTAAATTTTTTGAATATGACACTAAAAATAAACTGATAAAATATTTGAATTTTTTAAAGAAAAATTTCCCAATATTTAAAATATTTATAAATAGTACAATTTTGTATAGTTAAATTAAGTTATACAAAATTTTATGATATTATAATAAGGTGTATTAATTCATCTCAGAAAAAGAAAAGTATTGATTTTAAGGATAAATTAAGGAAAATTTTCGATCAACAAACTGAGAAATTTGATTCTTGTTATGTAGTGAAATATTCTAAGGAAACTTATAATTCTGCACTTCAAATTAGACCAATATCCATTTAGAAATCTATTAGACGTCCGTTACGGTACAGGAATCCTACTATCCATCATTTCATCAAAATATAACGCTTAACTCACCGGTATTTATCTTTCATCTAATATGCTGAAGATTGCCAACAATAAACTAGGTGAAGAGGTAGCATTAAGATTAGGTGATTCAGAAGATTTAACTTTTTATGATGATAATTTTGATATAATTATATACGTGAATTATTTTCATCACTATAACCACCAGAAAATGTTTTAACTGAAATTAAAAGAGTTCTCAAGTCAAAAGGAAGAACTATAAACACAGATATGTGGATATCTACTCCATTAAGGCAAATTGCTAACACAATCCTAGCCATTACGGGTATTGGTGATTATGATTTCTATTCAAAACATGTTATCCATAAACCAGTATAGAACACTCAAAACTATTATCTTAAAGATTGATGGAGCAAAAAAATGAGTGATATTAAATGAAATTAGTCCTTAACATTAGAAATAATGGGAATTTCGAGTTTTATGGAATAAAAATTTGATTGATAGTATAAATTCTCATAAATAATACTAAAATAAAATCATGAAGTTAAATTTGGATTGATTAAAATGAAAGTTAATACGTTACAAGTAGATGGAGCAAGCATTTACTATGAGATTCGCGGTTCAGGCCCTATACTTCTCTTAATTAGCGGAGGATACGGAGATGCAAGTGTCCTTAACATACTCTACGAATATCTCATAGACAAATTCACGGTGATCACCTATGACCGCAGGGGTTATACTCGCAGCAAAATAGACGACCCCACCCAAGAATTACGGTTAGAAACCGAAAGTGACGATGTTAACCGTCTGCTGACAACTATTGGTAATGAACCTGCATATGTATTCGGCAGCAGCTATGGAGCCGCCATAGCACTTGATTATGCTGCACGCCATCCAAAACAGTTGCATCATTTAGTTGCACACGAACCGTCTGCTCTTTATTTGACTTCAATAGGTACAGAAGCTGAGCAAGCTCTAAATGAATCTATAGAAAAAAGTTCAAAACATAATAACCCGAATATTGCCTATACAACTATTTCAAAAATGGTTGGTTTAAACCCTGAAAAAATAAAAGCACAGAAAACTGACAATAATCTAAAGTTTTTTGTACAGAATGAAGTTCCAATGCTTGATTCTTACAGATATGATTTCAAAGCTTTAAAAAAAGCCATGAAACAGACACGAATTATAATCGCCGCCGGTTCAACATCTCCACACAATAGTATTGGTTATCTTGGTGCAGTTGCTATATCTGAACATCTCGGAGTGGATATTGTAGAGTTTCCCGATGATCATATTGGTTATGGGAGGAACCCCGAGAAATTTGTTGAGAAACTACTTGAAGTTTTTAATGATTGATTCTTTTTACTACGAAATATAAAAATGAAAACTTTAATAATAGATGTTATTGTTTATAATAATAAGGAATTAATAATAACTAATAATTATTATTTATAAACTTATGGGATTTTTTATTATGGGGGATGGTTTACTTATAGTGGAAGATGAAGCTATTACTGCATTAGAAATGCAGAAGATTTTGGAATCGTGGAATTATAATATATTATCCGTTGTAAGTACTGGTGAAGGTGCTATTGAGGAAGTTAAAAATTCACAACCTGACCTCATATTAATGGATATCATTTTGAAGGGGGAAATGGATGGTGTGGAGGCAGCCAGTAAAATTAGAGAATTTGCTGATACTCCTATTCTGTACATTACAGCGTTAGAATCTATTGATGTTACTCGTCTTAAAAATACTAAAGGGATGGGCTACTTAGTTAAACCCATTAGTGAGGGTGAGTTGCGGCATAATATTGAAATAGCTATCTATAATTATAGATCCAATAAAGAAGAAATTGAAAATATTAAATATAATAGTTTGGATGATGTTCAGGTTTTTATGCAGAGTATAATACCTGAATTATCCTCTAAATTATCTATAGTAGATAGGGGAATGATTTTAGGAAGATTTCATCGAAGATTCGAGAAGCTTATGAAACCTAAATTTCTCCGGGAAACTGGTATAATAAATCGAAATGCGTATGAAAAACTAACCCTAAATGAGAAATTAGAGATTTATTTCTCTTGGATTAGTGATTTCTTCGTTAATCTCGGTTTTCAGATTAAAATTCGCTCTGAGTATAATGAACGGTTGATAATTTTAAAAAAATGTTCTTGGTGTGAAAATAATAATGAAAATATTTTTTATTGTCTAGTTTGTCAGGCGATTATTAAACAAACGTTTAGGTGGATGGATATTAATGAATATTATATTGAGAATAAATCCAATATAAGATCCTCTAAACCTGAATGTAAATATAAAATTTTTTTAATTGAATCCAATCCTGTTTAATTAAATAATAGAGTATAAGTTTTTTTTATAAATAAAAAATATATTATTTTAAAGAAACAGTTCTACAAAACTTTAGACGTATGAATAAAAAAAATAATTTACAGTTAAATAAGAAAATATTATCAAAAAAAATATTTTGTGGAATAATTTAGGAAAAGTATTACTATTGAATAAAAAAAATCAAATAAAAAAAATCAAGAAACCAGGTATTCTGAATCCGATAAACATTGAAATAACGTCTGTTAATTCTTTTTCAGAATCCTTAAAGTACCCTAAACGGTACCTTAAAAATTTTAATAATTTGAAAATTTCTTTAATGAAAGTATTACATGTTACGAGATTTAATAAATCTTTTATATTTTTTCACATCTAATCCTTTACGAGTGTTAATTTAGGATAAATTTAATATTTAGTTAAATTAATAAAATTTTTAGGTAAGTGTGAATTATTTTACATAATATTTTTTACCAAATTTTTTTAAATGAGGATAGTTAGTAAATATATTGAAATGTCCTTGAATTAATAATATTTAAATTTAAAGATTCTATTTAGTTGATATTTATGAAGTTGACAATCATTGGAACAGGATATGTTGGGTTAGTGACTGGAACTTGTTTTTCAGAGATGGGGAATAGAGTTTACTGTGTTGATATTGATGATAATAAAATTAAAGATTTAAAAAATGGTATAGTACCTATATTCGAACCTGGCTTAAAAGAGCTGGTAATTAGAAACAGTGAAAATAATAACCTAATATTTACCACTAAATTAATAGAAGGTTTAGATGATTCTGATATTTGTTTTATAGCGGTAAATACTCCTATGGGTGAAGATGGAACTGCTGATTTGCAATATGTAATGGTAGCAGCTAAAGAAATAGGACAACTAATGTCTCATGATTTAATAGTTATTAATAAATCTACTGTTCCTGTTGGAACAGCAGATAAAGTTAAAAAGATAATCGCCCAAGAATTAGAACGTAGAGGAGAAAAATTTAATATTCATGTCATATCTAATCCTGAATTTTTAAAGGAAGGAACAGCTGTTGAAGATTTTATGCATCCAGATAGAGTGATTATCGGTTCAGATAATGAAGATGTGATTGAAGTTGTGAAGGAATTATACTTTCCATTCACCCTAAATCATGAGAGATTTATAACTATGGATATACGCAGTGCAGAGATGACTAAATATGCTTCCAATGCCATGCTCGCAATCCGCATATCTTTCATGAATGAGATGGCTAACATTTGTGAAAGAGTCGGAGCAGATATTAATCATGTAAGAGAAGGAATAGGCAGTGATAAGAGAATTGGATACAGTTTTTTATATGCTGGTATTGGATATGGTGGTAGTTGTTTACCGAAAGATGTTAATGCGTTAATTAAAACAGCTGCTGATTATAATTATGATTTAAGAATATTAAAAGAAGTAGAATCAGTGAATAATAAACAAAAATTATCAATTGTAAATAAGATAATTAAAAGATTTGGTAATGATTTAACTGGATATACATTTACTGTATGGGGATTATCTTTTAAAGCAGGTACAGATGATATGAGAGAAGCACCATCAATTGTTATTATAAATAAACTAATAGAATTAGGTGCTAAAATTAACGCGTATGATCCTAAAGCTATGAAATTTGCAAAAGAGCATTACTTCAAAGATAATCTTAATATAGAATTCTATGATAATAAATATGAAGCTGTAAATAATGCTAATGCCATAATACTTGTGACTGAGTGGAAAGATTTCAGAAGCCCTGACTTTGACGAAATAATTAAGAGAATAAAGAATAAAATTATTTTCGATGGAAGAAATCAATATAATAAAAAAATAATCACGAATATGGGCTTTGAACATTATCAAATTGGTAATTAAAATTACATTTAAACTATAATATTTAATAAAAATTTATTTATCAAAAATTTATAATAATTAAGTTATTTCTTTTTTATGTGATGTACTATGAGCAACAGATGGTTTACATTAAGACAATTAATAGTTTCCAATAAACATTTAAGAATCATTAGAAACGATTTTAAAGACCATTACAACTCATCAAAATATCAAATTCGCCATGTGAAAGATAAACTAATTAATTATCCTGATTTAAGAAATTCTAAAGAACCAGAAATATTATTAACGCAAGACGAGATAAGTGGAAAATATGAATATATTAAGAATAAAAATTTATCACTCATAGATTTACATCCTTTCGCAGATAATGCTCCATTAGTATCTATAATCATATTAAATAAAAATGGATTTATACAATTAAAAAGATTATTTAAGGATTTTGAAGAAACTATTCAATATCCATCCTATGAAATCATCTTAGTTGATAATGCATCAACTGATAATTCAATTAGTTTTTTAAAAGAGCTTTCAAATAATTTACCATTAACCATAGTCCAGAATATTGAAAACAAATCTTTTTCAGAAGCAAACAACCAAGCAGCTGATATAGCCCAAGGTGAATTCTTATTACTACTAAATAATAATGTTGAGCCCACCTATGGATGGCTTAATGAAATGATGCAATTCATACTAAAATCTGAGGATACTGGAGCGGTAGGTGCCAAACTAATTTATTCAGATTGCTCTAAATCACTTTATAATAAACATAATTCTTTTAAAACACAACATGAAGGGATATTTTTTAAAGAGGAAATTGATGGGTTTATTAAACCATATAATATAAGCTGCAATGAACCATTTAAAGACTCTGATAAACATTCACAGTTAAAAGCAGCTGTTTCAGCATCCACATTATTAGTTAAAAAAGATAAATACTGGCAAGTAGGTGGGTTGGATGCAGGATACAATTATCTTTACGATGTAGATCTATGCCTCAAACTAATTAAAAAGGGATATATTAATAGTTACTGTCCTACAGCTCTCTTATTCCATTATGAATTCGGAACACTAGAAACAGATAAAAAACGTGAAATAAGGAAAATACGCTCTAAAAACCAGGAATTATTCCAAAAAAAATGGAATCACTGGCTACGTAAACAATTATTAAAGGATAAAATATATAACAAACGAGTTTTCTCGAAGGATCCTTTAAAAGTTGTTTTTGTAGTATCCGAAAGTGGTGAAGATGCTTCAGCTGGTGATTATTTCACAGCTTCCGAATTAGGTGAAAGTTTAAAGAAATTCGGATGGAATATAAGTTTTCTATTAAGAGCAGGATCACATGATTGGTACGATGTTAATGAGAATGTAGATATCTTAATATCCCTTTTAGATGTATACGATCCCCGTAAAATTAGATGCTCAAATAAATCTTTAATTAAAATAGCTTGGCCTCGTAACTGGTTTGAAAGATGGGTTTATAACCCGGGTTTATCAAAATATGACCTCATATTCGCATCGAGTGAAACAGCATGTAATTATATAGAAGAAAAAACTGGATTAAAAACTTTTTTACTGTCAATCGCCACTAATCCCACCAGATTCAATAATGATATTCCGCAACATGATAAATATTTAAGTGACTACTGCTTCACCGGCAGTTATTGGAACGATCCCCGAGATATTATTGAAATGTTAGACCCCGATACTATTCCACATAAATTTAAATTATATGGTAAAAACTGGAAAGAATTTACCAAATTTAATAAATATTATCAGGGATTCATTAATTATTCGGATTTACCCCTAGTATACGCTTCTACAAAAATTGTTATTGATGATGTAAAC
>PMWA01000104.1 GCA_003166335.1 Methanobacterium sp.
TGAAATTTTGCCCTGAATGTGGTGAAAATCTTAAAATTTCAAGGGCTTAGTTTATTGAAAACTAGAAAAAGTATATACAAAAAAAGTATATTAGTATATCATGGAAGAAATTAAATTGTATAATAATGAATAATACTAATTCTATTAATATTATAGCAAAATCGGAGTTAAATAGAACATTTTTGTGATAAAATGGTAGTAATCATAGATCCCCAAAATGCGGGAATAGCCGGTAATATGGTGTTAGGAGCACTTTTAGACATGGGAGTTGACATAGAATATGCTCAAGAGGTTATGGAATATTATGCATCTTATTTTGGTGATATCAGCATCAAAGTAGATAAAATTCAAAAATCAGGAATTAATTCAACATATGTTGACATTATATGCCATGATAAAAATCCCATAACATATACGGCTTTATTAGAGCGTTTAAATAGTATAGAGCATAAACAGGTCACTCCTGATATCTTAAACTTTGCAAAAAAGGTTTTCAGAATACTGGCAGAAGCAGAAGCCAAAATCCATGGGAAAAGCGTAGATGAAGTGCATTTCCATGAAGTAGGAGCTGCTGATGCAGTGGCAGATATAATAGGCGCTGCATATTGTTTTTTTAAGCTTAAGTTAAATTCTCAACGAGTCTATGGAATGCCAGTTGCACTGGGTGGGGGTAGGAAAGAATCAAGCCACGGATCAATGAGCATTCCCGCTCCAGCAACATTAGAAATTCTTAAAAACGTTCCAGTTTTTGGTGGTCCTGTTGAAAATGAGCTCACTACACCTACAGGAGCAGCAATTCTTATCAGCATGGTAGATGAATTCTATGATTTTTATCCCATAATAATAAATAAAAAGATAGGTTATGGGGCAGGAAAACTTGAACTCCCATTCCCTAATACTTTAAGGATTTTAATAGGTGAATCTCCTACGGATAAAGATAAAGTTTCCATTTTAGAAACAAACTTGGATAATGTTACTGGAGAGGTTTTAGGCCATTCTTTTGATAGTCTTCTTGCAGCAGGGGCATTGGATGTCACTATTATACCCACTATAACTAAGAAAAACAGACCTGGCCATCTTTTAAGAGTTATCACTAAACCAGAGGACTCAGGGATTGTTTCAGAAGCGATAATAAGAGAGACCGGAACTTTGGGGGTTAGGATGTTGAATTACGTGCATAGAAATATCGCTGAAAGAAAAATTATTCCAATAAAATTATATATTAATGGAATAAATTTTGAAATGAGGATTAAAATAGGAATATTTGGTGAAGAGATTATTAACATTGCACCGGAATATGAGGATGCTAAAGAGATAGCTGAAAAAACAGGAATTCCCATTAAAAATGTGATGAAATTGGCTAATGAAGAGTTTAGAATATTACTTGATACGAATTATCTAAAGATATCCTAAATATTGATACTTATTTATGGATAAATTAATTTATCATTAAATAGAACTTTTATAGGTGTGAAAATGGTTAAATCAAAAAATAAGGCCATAGCAGTGCTATCTGGAGGTTTAGACTCTACAGTAGCCGTGGCTTATTTCAAAGATAAATATGAAATTCATGCTTTAACATTTGATTATGGGCAAAGAAGTGCTAAAATGGAAATCAAATCAGCTAAAGCTATTTGTGAACAATTAAATATCAAACATACTGTAATAAATCTTCCATGGCTTAAAAAACTTGGAAAATCTGCTTTAACATCTGATGAGGTAGTTCCAGAACTTAAAATGTATCAACTGGATGATAAATCAATTTGTGATGAAACAGCAAGGAAAGTATGGGTCCCTGGAAGGAACATAGTATTTACCGCTATCGCTACATCATTTGCTGAAGCTGAAAAAGCGGAGATAATCATCGTGGGATGGGATTTTGAAGAAGCTGTTACATTCCCAGATAATTCAAAAGCATTTCTAGAAACATTTAATAATGTATTAGAAATTGGATCAATGGGAGATATAAAAATTGAGGCTCCAGTTATAGAAATGAATAAATCTGAAATTGTAAAACTTGGTTATGAAATAAATGCACCTATGAATTTGAGTTATTCATGTTATATGGGTGGAAAAGAGCAGTGTGGTATTTGTGAATCGTGTATGAGACGTATCAGGGCTTTTGAAGATACTGAAGTATTGGATGAAACTAAATATACTAATTTTAGAAAAAAAATTTAATAAATAATTTGAAATGAAATTTTGAACGTTTTATTCATTTGATAACCATCAAGGTATCACCCGCATTCACAGTGTCACCTTCTTCAATGAATACATCACCCACAACTCCTGATTGAGGCGCATAAATATCATTTTCCATTTTCATGGCCTCGAGAACTGCTACAACATCTCCTCCTTTTATATTATCTCCTTTATGGACTTTGAGTTTTAAAATCATACCTTGCATGGTGGAGATAACACTTCCTATCACTGATCCATTACCAGCCTTATTAGATTTGGCTTCAATTTCCATGTAACCTACAGGCAACACTTTGACATCGAATATTTCACCATCTACATCCACAGAATATTCGGTGGGTAAACCACTCGGCTCTTCCTGTGGAATTGCTTTCTCTGGTGGTTTTAAGGATTCTTCTTCTACTTCTCCCCGCAAAAATTTGGGGGCTATGGAAGGATAAAGGGCATAAGTTAAAATATCTTCTTCCTTTTTAATAATTCCCAGCTTTTCCCCTTCTTCCTTATATTTTTCAAATTCAGGTTCAAGTAAATCAGCAGGTCTTACAGTTATAGGTTTTTCATCACCAATTACTTTTTTAGCTATTTCTTTGTCAATAGGTGCGGGTGGTCTTCCATAATACCCTTTAATGTATTCTTTAACTTCTTTGGAGACGTTCTTATATCTTTCACCACTTAGAACATTCATAACCGCCATTATACCAACAATTTGACTTGTAGGAGTCACTAGTGGAGGATATCCGAGTTCTTGCCTGACTTTAGGCACCTCTTCAAGCACTTCCTCATATTTATCAAGTGCATTTTGTTGTTTTAGTTGTGAAACAAAATTTGAGAGCATTCCACCTGGAATTTGATATATTAAAACATCTGTATCAACTTTTTCTGCAATAGGATCTATTAAGCTACTATATTTTTTACGAATCTCTTCGAAATATTTTTTGATATGTGTAAGAAGCTTTAAATCTAACCCAGTGTCATAGGGAGTATTGTTTAGGGCGGCTACGATACTTTCTGTAGGTGGTTGTGAAGCACCCCATGATAATGGAGATATAGCAGTGTCCAAGAGGTCAACTCCGGCTTGACATGCAGCATAGTAACTTATAGGACTCATACCGCTGGTACAGTGGCAGTGTAGATTTATCATAAGGTCTGTTTCTTCTTTTAAAGTTGTAATAAGTTCGTAAGTATCATGTGGTGATATAAGTCCTGCCATATCCTTTATAGTCAAAGAATCGCATTCTAAATTTTCTAACTCCTTAGCAAATTCTACATATTTTTCTATAGTGTGGAATGGACTGATAGTATAACTTATTGTTCCTTGTACATGTGCATTCTGTTCTTTAGCTACTTTTATGCTCATTTCCATATTTCTTATATCATTTAAGGCATCAAATATGCGGAAAACATCTATCCCATTCTCGTAGGATTTCTCGACAAATTTACGAACCACATCATCGGGATAGTGTTTGTATCCCACTAGGTTCTGACCACGGAGAAGCATCTGTAAAGGAGTTTTTTTAACGATATCCTTTAGTTCAACTAAGCGTTCCCACGGATCTTCGTTGAGATAACGGATACAGGTATCGAAGGTTGCCCCTCCCCATGCTTCCAGAGAAAAGAAACCCACTTTATCCAGCTCCTCGGCAATGGGTAACATGTCTCTGGTTCTCATTCTAGTTGCCAGGAGTGATTGGTGTGCATCTCGAAATGCTGTTTCGATGATCTTAATCTTTTTCATAGCAGAACCTCGAAGATTAAATTTAGTATAATATCTCTTAATAGATAGTCCGAACTTTAATATATATTATCATATTAATTATGCTTTTACAGATTCATAAAATTTAGAAAATATTTTTTTAATTATTATATTATTGTACTTGACAAACTATGTAATCATTATTTTGGTACACTACTTTTATGAAGTTGGGAAGTATTTCATTGATATGTGATGGAATATCTTCGCTGAAATAGACCAGCGGATAAAAATCATCGTTAACTTGCTTAATGTAGAGTGTTCCATTAGTTGAGTTGAAAGTTAATCTTTTATCTAATACAATATAACCAATTCCTCCACTTTTAAAGGCAGATTCTGGGATATTTTTGTTGAAATCCTCGAAACCATAATGAAGAGGCATCCCTGTCTCTGCAACTAAAAAAGTGCCTGTGAAAAGATTGTTAGTTAATATAGATTTATTTTTATCTCCATATTCATTGAACCATCTGGCTAGATCAATATCAGAGGGAGATGGAGGAGCGATTTGAATCGTTCCATACTGGGTTTCAGCACCAAATATCGCTATTTTTGGGTTTTCAACTGTTAATATTCCACTAAATGTGGCTAATGCAAATACGGATATTAAAAATGATATTCTAAAGTTCTTTGACGAAAAATTTTTATAATTCTTTAGTTTCAGATATACCTGATTTAAACCAAATCCTCCTAGTATGGAAAGTGGTAATAGCAGATAAATAAGTACTCGGTAGGTTATGACGTTTACACCGAACCAATAAGCATTGCTTAAGAAAAACATAGCAATTATCCAGGTAAAGATTAATATATCATGTTTATTTCTCTTCTTGAATGCCACAATAGCTCCGACCAAGGCAAATAATAAAACCAGAAATCCTAGGTATCCGAAATAAGTTACTATACTAAGAGGCTGATTGTTGGAAATGGAAGTGATGAATCCTGTTGAAGCTGTAAGACCACTATTAAGAATACCGTAAACAATGTTTGGTGATGATATAAGAAGAGCCACTACTCCTATAATAAGTAATGAAATAGGTAAAAGAAGGAAAGCTCCATAATCTTTGAAAACATGAATATCGCGATAAAAAATTAATTCAACCAGTGAAAATGCGGTAATTATTAAAAATAAACTTAAAGTAGCTGCTTCATGCGTAAAAATTATAATTGTAAATAACAATCCTGCAAAAATTCCATATTTAAGTGACTTTTCTTTTAGGGAGTAGTAGTAAAAATAAACAGATAAAGGAAGAAATATTAGGGCCAGATTTTCTGGAAGCGGAAGGATTATACGGCTAAATAATAAGCTTGATAATAATAAAAAACCCGCAGAAATTCCTGCAATAGTTCCATATAACTTTCGGGCTACGTAAGTGACTGATAACACAATGAACATGGCTAGGAAGGGCTGCAGAGACCTGGCGATTTGGAAGAAATCTACTTTACTTATAACACCTAAAAAAGCTAAAAGTAAGTGGAATAAGGGAGGATAACCTATTTTTTGACCAACAGGCGCGTTTAAGAGAGGATCTGTTAATACTAACCCGTATTTGGCATAAATCTGCGCATACTGGACGTGATAAATTATATCCCAGCTTAGAGGCCATTGATATTTTAATGTGGGGATCAGAGCCATTAAAAAAGCTATTATCGCTGGTATGATCCAGATTAAGTTTTTAAATTGATTTTTATTGAGCATTCTATCCATTAATTTTTTTTGATTTACGTTCTAATTTTAGGATTAAAATAATAATGATTAGAATTTCATTTGTCGGAAGCGATTTATTAAATCTTTAAAAATAGTAAATTCCTATAAGAACTTCTTTATTTCACTTATTTTTCTTTTGATATTATATAAGCTTTTGAATATTTTTCAATATTTACCATAATGTTTATATGTTTGAACATTCAATTGATTAATATCGGAAGAAGGAAACCTATTTCCGTTTAAAAAAGTTTAGTGAATAAGAGAGTTTAAAATGGTAAGAAAAATAGCAATTTACGGAAAAGGTGGAATTGGTAAGTCAACAACTCAACAAAACACTGCAGCAGCATTGGCTCATTTTCACGTGGCGTTTCAGGAGGCGGTGTAACTCAAGGTTTTGAAGAATACGAACATTTTAATTTTTCATTGGAACTGAATGAATTGGGAAAGAATCAGAGGAAATTACCGATGCCATTAATCGGTGAAGCCATATTAGCATCCGATAACCCCCCTATAAAATTAATAATTTTAGCTTCTGGAAATCCAATTAATCTTAATCCCAACTCTTTGAAGGTTAAAAAAGCATTTGAAAGGGTTGATTTTGTTATTATTATTGATCACTTCTTAAATGATTCTTCAGATACTGCAAACTTATTCTTATCGGCAACCACGGTTCTAGAGGAAGAAGACTTAATAGGAAGTTATGGTCACAATTGGATATCACCCATTAATCCAGTAATTCCACCTCAAAATGAAGTAAAGTCTGAATTTGAAATATTCCAACTTCTCTCACAAAGGTTAGGATTTTTAGAGGAAATGTCAGGCAACCCCAGTAAATAGCTTAAAAAACTGGCTACTCCTATTTTAGAGAAAGGATTCAGTTTAGAAGATTTGCAGAATGGACCGGTGAAGTTAGTATCTGCATCAGAAATTCCTTATGTGGATAAAAAATTTAAAACAAGGTCTAGACTTTTTGAATTCATAAATGATTTTAACTACAATGATAATGGAAAAGATGAATTATATCCATTATATTTGCTCTCCACATCACCTGAGAAGTGGGTGTGTTCGGTTATCCCTGAATCAGAAATGGAAGATGGTCTTCTAGAAGTGAAGTTACATCCTACTGTGTTAAAAGAAAATAATATAAACGATGGAGAGGTAGTTTTCTTAGAATCACGGATTGGAGAGCTCAAAGTTAAGGTTAAAGAAAGTGAAGATGTAAGACCCGACTTTGTTTTAACTTACAGGGGTGGGTGGATGACATNNACGCTTCCAGGGGTGGGTGGATGAAATATGGAAAAAATATAAATGTTTTAACTGAGGATATGATCAGTGAAAAGGGTGATGGTACTCCATATTATGAGACCCGTGTCAAGTTGGAAAAAATTAATTAGTAATATTTAATTCGGAATTTATTAAATTTATTTTTCTCTTTTTCCCATTATAAACTCTTCAACCATCTCTTGTGCTTGGTCATCGGCGAATTGTTGGGGAGGATGCTTCATAGTATAGGCGGATATTGAAGTAAGCGCGCCGCCAATTCCTCTTTGAAGTGCTAGTTTACAGCATCTAATAGCATCTATAACACATCCTGCCGAGTTAGGGGAGTCTTCTACACTTAATCTTAGCTCAATGTTCATGGGAACGTCTCCGAATGTTTTACCTTCCATACGCAGGAAACATAATTTATTATCCTTCTGCCAGGGTACATAATCGCTGGGTCCAATGTGAATGTTTTCAGGATCAAGTCGGGTTTCCAGAACAGATTGTACTGCTTCAGTTTTAGATTCTTTTTTAGATTTAAGTCTGCTTCTATTTAGCATGTTAAGGAAGTCAGTATTCCCCCCTGTATTGAGTTGATATGTTCGCTCGAGTTTCACACCTCTTGCTCGGAATAAATTAGCCAAGGTTCGGTGGGTTATAGTGGCACCTATCTGGGCTTTAATATCATCTCCGATTAGGGGTAATTTTTTTTCTTCAAATCGAGAAGCCCACTCGGGATCGCTTACTATAAAAACTGGCATGTTATTTATAAAGGCTAAGCCAGCCTTTAAGGCACATTCAGCATAGAAACGAGTCGCTTTTTCTGATCCTACGGGAAGATAGTTTAAAAGTATTTCTGCTCCACTATCTTGGAGCGTTTTAACTATCTCTTCTTTTTCTTTTTCCCCTTCTTTTGAGACAATGAAGGTGTGGTTATCATCATATTCTGCCATGTGGGGTGCTACTCCATCTAATATTTTCCCCATGGTGACTTTGACTCCCATTTCAGGGATTTCATTGTAGAATATTTTGGTGCAGTTAGGTTTAGCAAATATAGCTTTGCTTAAGTCTTCTCCTACTTTTCGCTGGTCAATGTCTATGGCTGCTACCACTTTTATATCTGATGGTTGATATCCGCCAATTTCCCAATGCATCAAACCAATAGCATCTTCAGGGTTTTTATCTTTATAATAATAAATCCCCTGTATTAGCGAGCTTGCACAGTTACCAATGCCAATTATGGCGATTTTAATCTTATTCAATTCACAACACCTTCTAAAAAGCACTATTATATAAGAATGTTAAATTAGTGCTTTTAATTTATTATTTTAAAATTAAAAATGTATAAATTTCGTAGGTTCATAAGTCTTGGAAAGTTCTCTTTAAACTATAATTTGCTTATTATATAATTAAATGTTTCGATCAACTCTTATAATAATTCTTTATTAAAAAAAAGAGACAATATAAAACATCTCTCATAAACTAAATAAGAGATTTATTATATTAACATAATTGCAACAGATTTAAAACATTAATTTGGATATGCGAATATAATTTAATCAATTAAATGTTCTGGTTCTTTTATAGTTTACGTTGATCTATTTCTAATCCTCTCATGCAATAAAAGTTATAAATAACTCCAATTTTAAATTTAGCTGCAAAAGGACAGGTGGGGCACATACAACCCTTCTCTTTTTTAACACAATTGCTTTTACCTTTTATACAAAAAATATTTTCTTCAGTCTCCTTTGCGCATTTGTTATAGGTGGGGCAGATGGGACAAACACAATCTACTTGTAATTCTTTGATTTTTTCTCTTCTTTTATCTTCAGACATTCCATTTAACTGATTTGTTAATTCCTCAAAGTTATCCACGGGCATCACCTATAATATTTTTTTTTAAATTAATTTAAATAATTAATTATCATCCATTATTGTTGGTTTTTAATGTTATTTACGTTGTTCTATTTCCGAACCCCTTATACAGTAAGTGGTGTAATTGGCTCCGAAATTTAATCTTCTTGCAAATGGACAGGGAGTGCACATACATTCAATTCTATCATTAATACATTCTTTACTCTTCCCTAAGATACAGAAAAGTAATTCACCTGCTTCTTTTGCACATATATTATATGTAGGGCAGATGGGGCAGATACACTCTTCTTTTATTCGTTTTAATTCTTCAATTCTCTCTTCGTTAGAAAGATCCGACAAAGCTTGGCAAAATTCTTCGAAATCATCCATTACTTCCGAACCCTTTTGTGATACGACAAAAAGATCAATTATCATAATCAAAATTTATTTTCTTCATTTAAATATTTAATATACTTACAGTATTTTGGATTCGGATATATGATTCAAATATTATAAGTTCTATTATGAATCAATTAATGATAAGGAGGGTTGAAAATGTTTATGATTAGAATTTTAAAATTAATAGGCTATGGATTTTTAGTATGGTTAATACCAACCTTAATTACAAGCGCATTGATAGTTTTCCCCAGTATAGCATATCTCTTCGATATTGTATCAGCATTGGCTATAATTATTAGTGCAGCATTGTTTTCTTATTTATATTTCAAGGATGTCCATATGAATTTTATTAAAGAAGGAATTATAATAGGTATTACTTGGTTAATCCTCAGTATAGTTTTTGATTTAATAATGATAATTGTGGGAGTTTCAACTATTAGTTTAACCAACTATGCATTTCTTGTAGCACCTTTATATGTAATTATACCTGTTATAACCGTTAGTTACGGTTTACATCTTGACCATAATAAGACTAACAAATTAAAAACATTAGAAAATTTATAGAATTCTAAAAAAAAATAGATTCCAGTTTCCTCTGTAGAACAAAATCAGAAGATTTGAAGGAACATCTAGTTTTATTCCTAGTAGAAATGCTTCCCAAGTTGAGAGTAGAATTCATTTTATCTATTAATCCTATTAAAAAATAGTAACATGCTTGTTAACCAATCTTAAATGATTAATTATTCAAAAAAAAATCTCAACGAAAAAATAAATCAATTTTTTTTTATACAAAAATTTTTAAAAATTAAATTATTTATTATGGAGGATTTTTAATTATTTTAGAATATGAAGATATAATTCAGGAACTAGAATCACTTTCAAAACCTGAAAATGTTAAAGGAATGGCCAGATTCGACATCAATCCTCCTAAAACGTTTGCTGTGAGAATACACGAATTAAGGCGAATAGTAAAGAAAACTGGTACAGATCATACATTGGCAGAGAAACTTTGGGTGGCAACTACAGAGAAACTAAGATCCGAGCATGGATGATAGACGATCCACGGATGATTACCGAGGAACAAATGGATAGTTGGGTTTCTCAATTCGATTACTGGGAAATTTGAGACCAATGCTGCATGAATTTATTCCGAAACACACCATTTGCTTACCAAAAAATTTTTGAATGGAGTGAAAGTAAAGAAGAATTTATAAAAAGAGCTGCTTTCGCTTTAATGGCTGTTTTAGCAGTGCATGATTAAAAAGCGAATGATAATAAATTTAAACAATTTTATCCTACAATTATAAGAGGATCAACAGATAACCGTAATTATATTAAAAAAGCTGTTAATTGGGCCTTAAGGCAAATAGGTAAGAGAAATAGAAATCTTAATAATGAATCCATAAAAATTGCTGAAAAAATCCAGGGAATAGATGCTAAAAGTGCTAAATGGATCGCGGCAGACGCTTTAAGAGAGCTTAAAAGTCCAAGAATGGTAAAATAAATAATAAAATTTTCTTTTTAACCATATTTTAAGGTTTCACTTCGGGGTATCCTGCTTTTCTCCAAGCATTCATACTACCTAACACAGTTACTACATCTTCATAACCATTCCTCAGTAGAATACTGCCGGCTATAGTGGATTTGTATCCAGAATCACAGTAAACCACTACCTTTTTATTAAGAGGGACTCTGTCTAAATTCTCTTCTAAATATCCTAAATAGATATGATGAGCAGTTTTAATGTATCCTGTTTCCCAATCAATGATTTTTCTAACATCTAAAAGAAATAATGATTCATCAAATTGTTTTTCTCTAAGTTCCTGTACAGACCATAACTTCAGTTTTTCAATGTGTTCAGCGTGCATGTACCAGTTAGAGAATCCTACGCCGAGATATCCATAGATATTATCATATCCCAAACGAACCAGGTATCTGCGAACCTCGTCGATGCTTTTGCCATCCTCATCTACTATAATGATAGGATCCTGATAATTAAGCATCCAACCTGCATAGGCAGGTAAACCATCCTTCCAAATACTTAAAATTTGAGGTATGTGAGCTCCACCATAACTAGTGGGATTCCTTACATCAATAATTTGAGCCCCGCTTTCATTCAACTGTTTAACTTCATTTATTTTTAAAACCTTTAATTCTGGAAGCCTGCAAATAAGATCAGGCCCTTTTAAGTTGATATCAATCATTTTATCAAAATATGGGGGATAATAAAGTTGTTCATTAAGCTTACTTTCAACAAATTCATCTTGACTGTAACTTAATAATGGGTTATTCTTTTTTTCATATCCAATAGTTGTAAGCTCTTGCTCCCTTATATCCGCCCCGCAAACCGAACCTGCACCATGAGCCGGGCATATAATCACATGATCACCTAGAGGAAGAATTTTATGAAATATGCTGTTATAAAGTTCTTCAGCTAATCTTTTTTTCTCTGATTCACCGTAAAGATCAATTCTACCAGTCTCCCCAGCAAATAATGCATCACCAGCAAAGATCAAGTAAACATCTTCTGAGATATCTGTATCCTTCACAGTGATAGATATGCTTTCATCAGTATGACCTGGTGTATCTATAATTTCTAGTTCAATAGATCCCAACTGGAATTTATCCCCTTCATACACAGGGTTTCCATAAGTGAAATCAAGCGGGGATCCATGGTAAACTTCCGCATTTACAATCTCTCTTAATTCGATTGAGCCTATAGTGTAATCTTCATTGCGGTGGGTTTCGAATATACATTTTATCTTCAAATTATTCCTCTCTGCAATCTCCAGGTACACGTCACAATCTCTACGAGGATCAATAACTGCAGCATAACCCTTAGATCCTATAAAATAAGATTTATGAGCAATCCCCGCAGATTTCACAGTTTCAAATATCATTCCTATCAAACCAAATTTTTTTAATCAGATTTAAGTTTTAAATATAAAATTTTAATTTAATTTTTTACTCCAGATTAAATGACCATTAGACGTATTTGATTATGGAAAACATATGATATGAATTTTTAGTTTATCAAAGGTCAAACAAAAGAATATATACACTCATTTATAAAAGATATATAGTTAAATTAAAGTTTTTTAAGATAAAAGTTGATGATTAGGGGTCCGTTTTATGGATTATATGATTGAAACAAGTGATATTACTAAGAAATACGATGATTTTACCGCGGTTGATTCTGTTAATCTTAAAATTCCAAGAGATAGTGTATTTGGTGTTTTAGGCCCTAATGGCGCTGGTAAAACTACTTTAATTTCAATGCTCTGCACTATTTTAAGTCCCACTTCGGGAACCGCTGTGGTGAATGGGTATGATGTTGTGAAAAATTCTAAGGAAGTTAGAGCTTCTATTGGAATTGTTTTCCAGTCACGTGCTTTAGATGACATGCTCACGGGAAGAGAACACTTACAAATGCATGCTTCACTCTATGGTGTGCCTACTAATATACGGAAACAACGTATTGAAGAAGTTTTAGACTTAATAGCACTCGGCGATAAAGCTGATCAATTCACTAAAACTTATTCTGGTGGTATGAAACGAAGACTGGAGATTGGACGGGGTTTAATTCACCATCCTAAGGTTCTTATTTTAGATGAACCCACCTTAGGTTTAGATCCTCAAACCAGGGAAAATATATGGGGATATATTAGTAAATTAAACAAAGCTGAAGACATCACAGTTCTTATGACTACTCACTACATGGATGAAGCGGATAAACTCTGTGATAGAATAGCTATCATTAATCATGGACAAATCATCAAAGAAGATTCACCACTGAATTTAAAAAGAGAATTAAAGGCTGATACAATTACTATACAAGTTGATGAGCAGGATAAATTCATTAAAGAAGCTGAAAAACTGGATTTTGTTAAGAAAATCTTTGTAGAGGAATCTAATATTAAATTGATGGTTGAAAGGGGTGAGAATCTGATAGCTACTCTAGTGGATTTTGCCAACAAGAATGGTATTATGGTGAAATCCATTGAAGTAAAACACCCTAATCTAGAAGATGTTTTCCTAAATTACACAGGAACCACCATAGCGGATAGAGGTGAATAAATATGGCGGAATTAGAGGGAATATATATTATTTGGCTTAGGGAGGCGAAGAGATATACACGTGCGCGTTCTCGAATATTTACTTCAGTGGTAACTCCACTTTTATGGCTTATAATCTTTGGATACGGATTAGGTTCAGCTTTAAAGTTCGTTACAATTACCGGAGGATATAAAGCCTTCATATTTCCCGGTATTATAGGTCAGACTATCCTCTTTACCGCTATATTTACAGGAGTTTCAGTAATTGTTGATAGGCAATATGGTTTTTTGAAGGAAATCATGGTAGCACCTATAAGTCGTCCATCAATTGTTTTTGGTAAAGCCCTTGGTATCAGCACAGCTGCCTTAATTCAAGGGGTGATATTACTTTTTTTATCATTCGTAGTTGGAGTGACGATGACGCCAGTCATTTTCGTGTTAAGCTTCTTGCTCATGATCCCCATATCTGTGGGATTAGCTGGTGTAGGTCTCCTAATAGCGTCTGTCACGGATAGTTTGGAAGGTTTCAATCTTATCATGAGTTTTGTTGTATTACCTATGTTCCTTTTAAGCGGAGCATTGTTCCCAGTAACAGGACTACCCAGCATACTTCAGGGCGCAGTTTATTTAGATCCTTTAACTTATGGTGTAGATGTCCTACGCCACATAATCCTGGGATATGGGGCTATACCCATCTATATTGATGTAATAGTGATAATAGTTTTCGCTATGGTCATGATATTGGCGGCTGCGTTCATGTTCAGCTGGAGAGAACAGGAACTCATGTAATTTTTATTTACTATCCTAGGTACCTAAAATTATTGTTTACAGAAAGTGATTCTCAAATGCATTATAAGGATGCGTAGTCCTTAAAAGGGGTTGCATGGCCTAGATGTTCTTATATGGGGAACCTTTTTGGAGTTGAAATGGAAGGGAGAAGTCCTACTTGATAATCCTATGAAATAAAAGGACAATAAGATAATCTCACATAATTAGGATATTAAACAGGATAAAAAAAAAATAATGGTAAAATTTTGGAATTTAGTTAAAGAAAACCAGAATCTAAAATACTTCTAAAGGTTCTGAATGAAAAAAAGTGAAGTAAAAAAATACAATTAAATGCTCCGACTATCCTTCATAGAGCATCCCATATCTTTTTTGCTTCCATTTCAGCTTTTTTAGTTTTTAATGACTTTAATTCTGAAAGTGATTTATGAAAATCACTAAATGTTTCCGTATAATCTTTTGCAAAATAGTTCATTTGGGGACTCCAATTCATTTCAGACACATATTTCAATTCACCATCAAATGTCTTTTTCCAGGGAGATCTATATTGATGTTTTTTATAATATCCATAATCTAAAAGAAGTTTGCCGGCTTTACCTAAAATTCTTCTGCAATGTTTATCGATATTATTTTTAATCTCACCAATCAAAACAGAATACGGTGAAATGTCTTCATCATTAGAATTATTTAATAATATCCTATGTTTCCAGGTTTTATCATCATTTAACTCTTTTTCAACAATTTCAGGTATTTGAGCTAATAAATCTTGATATTTAGATTTTAATTCTTTTAATTTTCCTCTATCCATACCTATGGTAATATCGGGTTCTGATTTTACACCGTCATTTATCAATTTTTTAATCCAATCTATAGAAAAATTTTTTGTAGCATCAATGAATTCGTCAATAAAATGTTCCATATTTTTTCTTTCGATTTCAATTCTATCTTCTAAACTATCAATTTTTTCATCTAACTCTTTGATTTCCATATAAAAACCATCCTAGCTTCTTAAAGTTTCTTAAACAATTTTTTATTCTTCTTAAAATTTAATATTATTTATTAAATTAGATTCTTTTTAATTTAAGTATCATTAAATCGGTTTATATGGCTAAATAAACCTTTTTTTACGGATTTATTTCATTTAAATGTGAGTGATTCCCCCTAAAAAATAAGTAAATATGAAAGGATAATTATCCTAAAAAGATAATTATCCTCCTGAATATCCAATTCCAGAGGAGGGATTATAGGTATTATTGGCTGTAAGATTATACTCTATATTATTCACTATGGCTTGTCCCTCCGGACTCTGGGCGAAGTCGATGAAGTCTTTAACATTACCCGTAGGCGTTCCTTTAACTAGGAATAATAAATTTCTAGTCAGTGGATAATTTCCATTTTGTACGCTCTGTTGTGTAAGGGTGATGTTGTCCACAGTCAGTAATTTAACTTCATTATTTAGATAATCATGAGCTACGTATCCGATGGCACCGGGGGTGACAGCCACTGTTTGTAATAGTCCGTAGTTAAATGTAGCCACTTGAACTTTAGGGCCATAAGGTTCATTAGTCATAACGAATTTTTCAAAATCAGCTCGAGTACCAGATCCAGCTTCACGGGTCACCGGGGTAATAGGAGAATTATTTCCACCCACTAGATCCCAGTTAGTGATGGTACCATTATAAATACCATTCAACTGATCAAGGGAAATGCCATTTACGGGATTTTGTTCATTCACAATTATGGAAATAGCATCCTGTCCAATAATATACTGTGACAAACCCTTCGCTTCCGAGCTGGTTAAATTCCTAGATGAAGCTCCAATATCCACCTGTCCCGAACGCACATCATTTATACCCACGCCAGAATCACCACCACTTACTGATATTTTCACGCCAGGATGATTACTCATGTAAGCATTAGCTAATGCCTGTGCTACCGGAGCTACAGAAGTTGACCCAGCAATAGTTATAGTATTTGAATTTGCAACATCGCTATATATTAGGTAACCAGCGATGGCAACTATTACTATAGTAAATATTACCACTGAATACTTGATTTTCACATCCATATTTCATCACCTCAATTCTGCTTGAATAGGTTCTTTAGGTTCTTTTGAACCGGATTTTCCTGAATCTCCATAACCTTTAAAATATCTTGACAAGTATTTTCCAGCGTATTTATCTAAATCTAATGAGGATATGAGAAGCAATACGCTTAAAATGGCCGCAAATAGGAATATTCTTTCAAATCCCGTCATGAAACTTGCTGCTTGGCTCCCAGTTAAAGTAAGTTTACCGCTAAGCGCAGTTTGGGCTATGGCGGTAGCTACTATTAGCCCAGCGAAAGCATTACCAAAAACTGATCCTAAGTTTTTGGTGAGTGTCATCGTAGCGGAAACCTGGGTTTTGAAGGTTAGGGGAATAACTGAAAGTAACATTTTATTGTTGGGGGATTGGTAGAAACCATACCCGAATCCAAGAATAACAAAAGCTACTAGAACGTAATACCAGTCAACAGTAGTTCCGAACGTGTATATAAGAATTGTAGCCGCTATACAGGATACACCTGCGGTAATAGCTAGCGGTCGTACACCAATTCTGTCTGCAAGCCCACCTGCAAGGAGAGATACAATCATGGCAGAGAACCATACAACACTTATAAGTTCTCCTGATACATTAACCGGGACACCTATTACTTTCTGTAGATAAAAGGGCAGAATGAATAAGGCCATATATAATACGATGTAATTCAAGAGCAATCCGGTAATATATGCGGAGAAGGTGAGGCTCCGGAATACATTAAAACTGAATAAAGGTTCATCATGCTTTGATTCCACCCATACAAACAAAGCTCCGAATATTAGGGCTAATACTATTAATGCAATGTCTTCAGGGCTGAAACCGAATTTTTGTGCTACTATTAACACATAAGTCAGTGTAAACAGGCCAGCTGCTTGTAATATGGCTCCTTTATAATCTAAGATTTTGGCAATTAACTTAGAGCTGCTTGCGCTAGGATCTTGTTTTTTATACTCTTCTCTTTTATTTATAAGTTCGAAGTCATTGTCAGCTTCTGGTTTTTGAGCTGTGAATAGGTATATTATCACACTAGCTAAACCGAAGGGTATGACAGCTAAGAAAATGGTTTGCCATCCAATATACGCTGCAATGTAACCACCAACCAGAGGGCCGACGGCATAGCCTCCAGCCAATGCTATTAGTAAGAATCCCAAAGCAAATCCAAGTCTTTCGTTGGGAAATGTCCTATCTAGAATAGCGTAATAAACTGATGCCATGAATCCTGCAGCAAGACCTTGAATACCCCTAAGTAAAATGAGTGTATTAGTTGATGTGGAGAAGTAAAGCAGCAACGAAGCGGTTACCCATAACAACGTTCCAATTATGAAAAATTTTTTACGACTCCATAACCCGCCAATTCTACCTAGGAATAGTACAGAAATGGTGAGGGTTAACAGATAAATATTAGAGATCCAAGTTGCGGTAATTACATCAGTATGGTAATATTCTGTTATGGTTGGTAAGACAATGTTACTCATACCAATATAGAAGTTGAACATAAAGTTTACTAAGCATATGGCGATTAAAATGAACCATATCTGCGATGGACTTTTTAGAGTGATTAAAGGTTTAAATAAATTATTAACATTCATATTATCACATCCATATTATCATACCTTTCACTTTGTATTACTTTTTACAAATCCTATTTTTTCTTAACAACCATTAATATGAAATAAATAGCAAATAAAATTTTCTTTAAGTGAACTTTAAATCACTTTTAGTGATATTAAATATTATATTATAGGAGAACATCATAAAAAAGTATTAAAAAAACCTAGATAGCTCGCAAATTTAACTTAATCATGAAACCCTGAAAGGCCCTTTTTCACAGATTAAATATCTATATGGGAGTATATTTTTTTTTTAAACTAACTAAATTTCACAATCACCATTGCCGTGGACTTTCACACTATATTCCACCCCACATATGGGTAGATTTCCGACAAAAAGTGATATAACACTTGAATTTAAATTAAAAATTTTAATCAAATATCTCGTGATTCTAAATGTTAGAAACCCAAAGTACAAAAACCGAATTAAATTTTATTATTTTATTAAATTTAATATTATAAATGCTCAATTTTGCTTTTATTAAAGTAAACATATGACATTCAGAAAAAACATAATAAATAATATAACAGTAATAAGTTATACCTTAAATTAGGAGATTTTAAAGCCTTAACATACGATTAATCCATTAATTCATTATAAATTTTTTGATAAGTCAAAGAAACTTAAAAGAAGGATTATTTAAATGAAAAAATTGAATTCAAAGGAATATTTAATAATCACAGAATACATGCTAATATTTTTTGGCATAATTATAATATTAGTGTTAATTTCAACTATTCAAATCTAATCTGGAATAAAGTTGAAAATAAGAAGGATTTTTTAATTTGTAATTCTTAAAACTGAAGTATTCACTAAATGTTTCAAACAATTAGTCAACCTATAAAAAATGTTTAAAAAAAAAGAAAAAACTTAAAAAATATTTTTTGTAGGTTCCGCTAGTAATTAACCATTGTAGTTTTAGAACTCTATCGGGCATTAACTTTGGTAAAATGTTTCGACGTTATGCAGTGTTTTTTGGCTTTTAATGTTATTTTATGACGATATTCCTTTATACTCATATCATTTCTATTATTTTGAAAATAAAGAATAAAGTTTTAACCCTGTCACCTCAATCCAGATCATCCACACTGCTATGAACAACCGTTCAATTGCACCATGATATGGAGCAAATTGCGTATACGAAAATACAACAAGCACGATTATTGTTAATATTCCGCTTAGCAGTGAGTATATCCGATAAAGTCCCCATATTACATTGTCATTTCCTCTTAACGCCTGCCAAGTCAGTAGTTGAGCTGCGATTATTGTTAAGAAAGCGATGACACTTGCCAGAGAGTGGGCATCCAATACATAAGCTTCTGCGAACACTCCAGTGAATAACAAGGACACTCCTGCAAACATCATTCCTAATCCAAATATAATTAGCAGCCATTTTGCTGCCTTTCCTGCGCGACTAGCTGGTAACTTGGCGCCAAGACCTATAGAAAAACCGATTGATAAAAGACCGAATATGATAAAATTTATAATTTGAATTATTGCGTAGGGACCACTGATACCGAGATCGCTGACGTTATTGTAGATCTGGCTGTATCCGGGTCGCAAAAGACTCTCTATAATTACCAGAAGCGTGAAGAGAATCGGCGCAACTATACCACAAAGAGCGAAGATTCGCTGCTTGCTTTGCGTGTTAGTAGACATATCCTGATTATTAGCCATTTAAAACCACCTTTTTAATTATTGTCTTTATTCTTAGGGTTTCAGAACAAATAATTTTTTTCAACAATTGGATATATTTAATTTAAAGCTAAATATTTCCTTAATATTTAATAAGCCACTAAACTCCAAATAAACTCATTTTAAAGTATTTATTTGATACAACTCTCCAATTAATAAGTGAACTTTGTTCACTTAATAAGTGTGAAATTAATCATTAATAAAGTTTTCTAGTACTCTTTACTCAATAAAAGTATGATGATAAGTACTCTTTAAGTACAAAAATAATCCTATGAAACTTTTTAGATATCTGAATTTTTAACAAGATTTAAAATATTCGGATCCACAATTTCTGTATATCAATTAAACAGTAAAAACAAAGCAGAAAAAGATACAAAATATAGTTCTATAAATCTCAATCGTATCCAAGTTTTTATTCAAAATGAATAAGAAATTTATTAAAAGTAGAATTTGGTTTAGAAAAATGACTCTTAAAAAATATGAACGAGACAAAGAAACGAAAATACATCGTATAATTCATTCAACTAAAATTCTTGTCGAAAATAAAGGATACAGCCTGGTATCAATTCGTGATATAGCAAAAGAAGCTGATGTGAGCATTGGATTAATCTACAAGTATTTTCCAAAAGGCAAATTTGATATAATCAAGCAACTTAGCTCTCAATACATAGAAAAAGAGTTCATGATGAAACAGCCCGATAAAATTGACTTTACAGATTTTCCAAGTTACATGAGAGAAGTCATAAAAAAAATGCTTGAATCACATAAAAAAAATGCCAAACTAATAAATGCAGTTACAGTCGCGGCATTGATGGAAGATAATATACTTGAAGACATCAAAATGGTCAAAGAAGAAGATTATACTATTATTTCAGAATTTTTCAGCAGATTCACTGGAGTGAATATTTCATCTAAAGACTACGAAAAAGTACTTAAGGAATGGTCTCTGTCCATAAAAAGCCTTATATTTTATAGTAATATATTTGTTTCAATTTTTAATAATGATGAATCGCTTTTAGACATGTTAGTTGACATTTCATTGAAGATATGGGAATATAAACCATGATCCTCATTATAATTCATAGATTACAAGACTTACAAACTGTATTCCAGCAGCAAAATCTCCGTTTAATTAAAGCGTTTTTTTTAGTGAAGGGTTTTTAGAGTTATTTTAAAATAGTAGAAAGCTTTATTTCGGTTTCCATTCACGAATCAGGGGAGGAATATCACTTTTTTTATCATATGATTCCAAAATAAGATGTTGAACAGAACCAGTACAAGTTTCAAGAAGTTTAATGGAGTTTTTATCGTATTCCATCCTTGTAATAGCTTCTAAAACTAATGATTCTGCTTTAACTTTCTCTTCAGCAGTGAGAAAACCCGTTTTATTGGCATGATCTGTAACATCCTCGACAAAATCATTACATTCCTTTTGAAGTACTTTATGACTCATATTCTTAAGTACATCTTCATATGTCAAATTACCATCTCCATCTTTATACTATCTTTAATCATGATTTAAAAATGTCAATATCTAAAAAACCGGGAGGACCACATCGATGGAAACTGGCATAATTTTCTGTTATTTTAACGTTATCGCTCAAATCTTCTTCCGTTAAAAATTTCACATAAACCAGATACACCTTATATTCTATATCAATGTAATCACTCGTACCACGATATTTTTTTAACTTATCAGCATTATTCAGAAGATCAATCTTTCGACCAGGAGTAAGTTCACCGTAATCATAAGCATAATTGAAATTATCACGTATAGAAATCCAAAGCCGCTCTTCAACTTCACGCAAAATTTCTTCATCGACTACCACTTTAACACCATCCAATTTTATTATAAACTGCTAAATTTTAATTCTATATTATACGGGTTCTTATTCATTATTCACACAAACAGGAATCCAAGTAGAAAGAATATAAAATTAAATTATCCTTTCTTAAAAGCATTATAATATTTACGATCTGTATTTACATAAGGTTATTTACTAAAAAAATGAAGTGCAAAGTACCCATAACAATAATCAATATTTAATTTATGTAACATTACAGAAATTTATTGCTCTCTATTTAGTATCAAACTTCACATTTAAAAAATCTAGAGAATCCATTTAAATCATCTATAAAAAATCAAATAGCTTTTTCTTCAAAATCTTTTAGAACTATATTAGGTAAAGGTGGGCAACTTTAATTTGGATTCCTGAGTTTCAGTTATCATATTCTAGAAAAATAAGAGAAATTAAAGGGTAATAATCCAATTAAATGCTGTTTTAATAACTTCTTCAAATAAGAGTATAATTAATTAGTGAAAATATACATAATATTAAAACTAAATATTTTATTTTTAAATAGAACAGAGGTCATAGTTGATGAAAGTAAATGGTAATACAGTTTTAATTACAGGTGGTACAACTGGTATAGGGTTAGCACTAGCTGAATCTTTTTTGAAACTAGGAAACGAAGCTGTAATTTGTGGACGTAGAGAAAAAGATTACTTAAGCACAAAAGAATCATTCTAACTTATATATAAAAGATTGTGATGTTTCAAATGAAGAGGGTCGAAAATCCCGTTTTAAGTGGGTTACAGAAAATTTCAAGAATCTAAATATTCTTATAAACAACGCATGCATTCAAAGAGCAATGATTTTACAGAGGGAATAAAAGGTTTAGAAGGTGAAAATGAGATAAAAATAAATTTTGAGGCCCTTGTTTATTTATCTGCACTGTTTATCCCAATTTTAGAATCGAAAGAAGAATCTGCGATAATTAATATTTCCTCTGGTCTGGCCATAACACCGCTTGCATTATTCCCTATTTACTGTGCCACTAAAGCCGGTGTACATACTTTTACTCAGTGTCTTAAGTATCAATTGTCTAAAACCGGCATAAAGGTTTTTGAAGTTTTACCTCCCATAGTCGACACAGAATTAAATATGGAGTATAAAGAGAAAAGAGGAACTGGAAATAGAGGTATTAAAGCTGATAAATGTGCTGATGCTGTCATTAAAGGTTTAGCTAATGATGATTTTGAAAATATTAAGCCCTGCTTAGAAAATTTAAAACAGCTACCCGAGCAGATTTAAATAAGTTATTTGAGTCGATGAACGGTCAATGGTAGAATTGAATCAAAAAAAATTAACTTATCATTAAATACAAAAATGGAGGGATTATTTTTTTAAGATTTTAGTCACTTCAGCATATGGTAATAATGGTAGATGACTAATACCCAGATTAGCAGCCAAAGGAATAGAGGTTCGTGCATTAAATTTATATGATAAAACAGAAGAACTCAAAGAACTGGGCGCTAAAGAGGTGGTTGTGGGAAATGCTCTTGATCCAGTAACTTTGGATAAAGCCATGGTGGGAGTCGAATCAGTTTTCCATGTTGGTCCATCATTTCATCCTCAAGAAGCTAAAATGGGTATTGTAGTCATTAATGCTGCCTCTGCCGCAGAAATCGAGCATTTGTCTATGAGTCGGTTCTACATCCGCAAATTAGTGCTTTATTGCAACATAGAATGAAACTTATTGTTGAATAACATTTAATCAACTCTGATCTGAATTATACTATTCTGCAACCAATGCATTACATGCAAAATATAAATATTTCAAATGTCTATCAGGAAGGTTTATTTATTCAACCATCTTCACTGGAAACACGCTTATCATTTGCGGATATGGATGATAAAATAGAGGTGGCGGCTAAAGTACTTACTGAAGATGGTCATTATGGAGCTACATATGAACTTTGCTGTGCAGATTATTTAAACGCCATCGAAATAGCAGAAATCATGACTAAAGTATTTGGAAAAAAAATTAAACCTATACTGTACCTAAAAAATTAATTATATCAATATTTCAAAAAGCATTTCCAGATTATGGAGACTATCCTGCCCAGGGATTTAAAGCATTATTTGATTATTATAGTAAATATGGATTTTTCGGCAATTCTAATGTTCTCAAATGGATTTTAAATAGAAAACCCACCACAGTAGAAGAGTACATCACGAAAAAATTCGTTAAAATCCCCTAATTAGATAAAAATTTTTTATTTTTAGGTTATTTTTTATTTGTTAACATTCCTTTAATCGTGATATTAAACATTAACCTAAAAAAAAGAATCTTATTTTTCAATACTTAAAAAAATTCAACAAACCCTTAAACTAACAATTCTACCCTAAAAAAGATGAGTATCAATAAAAAAAAAGAAAAGATCATATTTATGTGAATATTGGAATAAGAATTGCCAAAGCAATCATGTATATAGTTATAAAGGGTATAGCGATTAGTAAATTTTTCTTATTTGTTCTTTCCATTTTTTATCACCTCAAAACTAAGTATATTATAGTATGCACAATATTGGACATAACATCTTTATATATTATTTTCTTTTTTTCATTAAATTTAATATTTTTCATTAAAAATTTTTGTAAGTTGTATATAATTGTAAATAAATTAAATGAAAAAAGTTCAGCTTAACTTTTCGTATATCCAGTCCATTATTGTTTCAAAAGTGTCCCTGGTGAACCCCATATGTCCCGCGTCATAGAACCTAGCGCACTTGGGACTGCCATGTTCGAAAAGCAAGTAATAATCTTTGATGGGGAATACAGAATCATGTATTCCGTTAACAAGTAATAAGGGTGCACTTGGCTTATCTAAGATGCCTTGTTTTATAAGGGAGAGCTTAGGTGCATATTCAACCCACTCTTTATAGGTTGACAAACCGAATGCAAAAGTGATGGTTTCAAAAAATTCGAAAGGATACTCTCCTCGCTCCTGCTTATGAATCCAGTCAAGTTCAAATGCATAGTGGACGGGTCCGCCTTGACTTACCGCGCAAGCTATCTTATCTTTATAAATATGGGCAACCTTAACCGCCCAATAACCCCCGGTACTGTAACCCCAAATTCCTACCCTCTGGGAGTCAAAGCTTTTTTGCTTCCCGACCCAATCGAAAACGGCTCCAAACAATCTTTCTGCATCCTCTGAACCTTTGATTGGTGAATCACCAACCCCTGGTCCGTCAATTGCCAGAGTTGCTAATCCATGCTCTAAAGCAGAATCATTTAACTGTTCTTCTTTAAAACCGTCGATTCCACCCCAAGTTAGGAGCAAGGGAAAAGGGACAGAACCTGCTTTAGGCACTCGTAGATAAGCAATAATCTTACTCCCATCTTCTTCTCTTCCTTCGAAGGGTATTTCCACTCGTTCTAGGGAAATGTCAAAATACTGCGAAGCCTTAAAAAGCATTTCCTGAGACTTTCTGTAGGCAACCTTTTTTCCTTTTGAATTAATTGTAGGGTACCGAGCAAGTCTGTAATATTGATAAGCTCGCAGATAATTTTCTTTAGCTATTTGTGCATCGTCGGATTTCTCCGCTTGTATTGCTTTTTCTTCATATGGCTTGGCGATAGAGCTGAAAGCCGCTGCCCACTTGTCCCGATCATAGGAAGTGAGACTTGTCATCACCTTTTCTACATCGTCGTACAAGGCATAAGTAAATGGATAAACTCCCATTTTTACTCGAGGCTTCCACATTTGCCATAATTCATTTATTGGACGTACATATCTAGTTAATTTTTCTTTGTTTAACTTTTCATCACGATTCAAGGAAGGTGGGGGACATATTCAGAATCAACTCCTCTCTGTTTTTACCTAATTTAGTTCTAGCTTTATAAGGTTAATAAATAGTAAATTATTAGTCGAAATGCTTAGGATCTCTTCCTTAGTATGATATTCGAGTCACTTTAAGTATTGATATTTCATTTGTGAACCTTTCTTTCTTATAACTATTTATGAAATTTATGATCCTTATATTTTCCTGTGAATCGGTTTTTGTCATCTCGTTATGTTTTAGATTCCTTTTCTCTTTGTGACTTCGTTAAACTCTCAGATGAAGAAAAACACGATTTAATTTAAAAAAAAACAATTACCATTTTTTCAGTGGTAGGTAAAAAAGGTGTGAATATACAGATAAAAAATTAATCAAAAATAATTATTAAAAAAAAATAAATTAATTAAGCTCCACATATCTGAAAGCAATCCAGTTTTTCCACATTTTTGTATTATTAGTAAAGTTTACTTTCTTGAAATAATTTAAGAAGGATAAGTAACCTCCAAAAAAACGAGGATTAAAATTATATTTAAGAATTTTATCATTTATTTTATCAATAAAATAAGGAAGTTGTTCCTTTAGTTCAGTTGTGAGTTCATTATTCTTAAGGACGGAACTCCAACAATTATCTATAAAATTATCTATTCTTTTTGTAAAATCATCAAGATTTTCATCATCAAATATCTCATCAAATTCCATTCTTTAAACATCTCCTAAAATGTAATAAAAATACCATAGTTATTAACTAATCTCATTTTTATTATAAAATATTATCAAGAAGTATAAAGGGAAGTATTTTAATCCTCTTTCAATATCAATCTCATATCAACACTTAATGCTCCTTCTCCTTCTTCAAAAACAATTAATGGGTTGATTTCGAACTCGTTAATTTCAGGGAATTCTGTGACAAGTTGTGAAATTCTTAATATTATTTGTGCAATGGATTCAATATCTTTTGCTTTATTTCCTCTTGTTCCTTTAAGAAGTTCATGAGTTTTTATTCCAGTTATCATATTATTTGCTTCGATTTCATTTACAGGTGCGATTGCGAATTTAACGTCTTTTAATATTTCAACGTATATACCCCCAAGTCCGAACATCAGCAGGGGACCGAAAGTAGGATCTTTAACCATTCCTATGATCACTTCCATACCATGAGATAACATTTTTTGTAATTGAACACCCTCAATATCAGCTTCAGGTTCTTTTTTAGATATGTTCTCCATCATATCTTCATAAGCAGCTTTAACTTCCTCTGCATTATTCAAGTTAAGTTTGATTCCTCCAACATCAGATTTATGTGAAATTTGTGGTGAAACTATTTTCATAACCAATGGATATCCAATTTCTTCACCAGATTCTATGGTCTCTTCGACAGTTTGAGTAATTGCAGTACCAACTGTTGGAATTCCATATGCTTTAAGTATATCAAATGATTCAAGACCCAGCGTATAAACACCTTTTTTCTTTGCATCTTCAATTATACGTTTAACAATACTTTTATCAACTTCGAATTTAGGTGGCTTAGGATATTCTTGATTTTTAATAATGGTGTAATCGTATAATGCTTTCATACTTTTTACAGCTGCTTTAGGATACAAATAATTGGGAACATTTTTACTAGCAAGAACTCTTTCAGCTTCGTCACAGCGAGTTCCTCCAAAGAAACTGCATAAAACTGGTTTATCAGAATTATTCGCATGTTCGATTGCAACATTAGCAATCCCTTCAGGATCAGTGACGGATTGAGGTGTTACTAAATAGATAACACCATCAACATTAGGATCCTTTAAAACAATATACAAAGCAACAGTATATCTATAAGGACTTGCATCACCTAATACATCTACAGGATTTTTAACACTGGCAGTTTCAGGTAATACTTCTTTTAATCTTTCTTTAGTCTCAGTAGTAAGTTCTGCCATTTCAAGTCCAACTTTTATTGCAGCGTCTGTGGTTAAAATCCCAGGTCCGCCGGCATTTGTGATTATGGCTATTTTATTACCTTTTGGAAGGGGAAATAATGATAAAGCTCTACTATAATCCATCATTTCCTCAAGATAAGTTGCACGTAGAACTCCGCATTGGGAGAAAGCGGCATCATATGCAGAATCTGAACCAGCAATGGTGCCCGTATGGGAAGAAACTGCTTCAGATCCTTTAGAAGTTCTTCCAGCTTTTATAAGGACAATAGGTTTTCTCTGGGATGCTTTTCTACAGACTTCTATAAAACCAGGACCATCAATAATTCCTTCAAGGTATGAAGTTATAACTTCTGTATTTTCATTTTCCATGAAGTTTAACATACAATCATTTTCATTAATTCCGGCTTTATTTCCGAGACTGGCGATTCTGGAAAATCCTATATTTCTTTTATCAGCGTAATCAAGAATAGCTGCCATGATAGCTCCGGATTGGGTCATGAATGCTATGTTACCTTTATGGGCGATATGTGGGGCAAAAGATGCATTCATGTCATTGTATGTATTCATTATTCCCAAGCAGTTAGGACCAACTAAATCAATATCATAATTTTTACATATTTCTACTACTTGATTCTCTAGTTCAGCACCTTCTCCATCAACTTCTTTAAATCCAGCTGAGATTATTATAAGATTTTTTATTCCAATTTCTCCACATTCTTCAACTGCTGCTGGAACTAAATGGGCAGGTATGGCTATTACTGCAAGGTCTACAGGACCGTGTTCTTTTATGGAGGTATAAGCTGGAATTCCATGTATTCTACCACCTTTAGGATTAACCGGGATAATTTCTCCTTTATAATAATTCAAAAGAGATATCATTAAATCATATCCGATTTTACCTTTAGTCTCTGATCCACCTATTACTGCAATTGATTTTGCATCGAACATATCCACCATGTCTATCACCTATTATATTGATTACTTATTTCTTTAGATTTTTTTTTAGATTAGTGTAAAAATCAGTATAAATTACTATGTTTCTCATGTTAAATACTATAAATAATTAACTAGTAATGATTAGGAGACTTTCTCTCTGTAATCTACTGAAACAATATTAAAAATTTAATTTTAAAGGAAGTTAATGTGTCTAATGGGCATCTTTACATAAATGGATGGAAGAAATTAAATTCGAGAGAATTCTTTTGTTCCTGTAGATTTGATTATTATCAATGATCATATGAGAATTTTTAAAAATCTGTGTATTTAGGTTAGTAATGGTATATATTGAACAGATATTTTCAATAAATTTCATTTTAATAAGTTTTTGAAAAAAGAATGGTTAGAAAAGATCATGTATCCTAATTAAGTTTTATGTTATAAAAACCAGAAATACTATTAATAAAAACTTTTTTGGATCCCACGTGTTGATAGGAATTTAAAATTTGAAATACTTTATTAGAATACTAAGCCATTGATAAACTTATAATGTGCAGAAAATTAGTAAAGTCATCAAATACTGATTTAATCTGTTGAAAGGTATTTTATTAGATTTAAACTGGATATAATGATATAAAAATGAGCCAAACTATTTGGCATGGGCATAATGCAGAAGAAGAGGTATAAAGTAATTGCCCATACCCAGAGTTAATGCAGAATGAGTTTTAATTTTTTTAGGAATTGCCAAAATTAATTAGTCCTCCGTTTATATACTTTTCTTAATTTCAATTGATATATATAAGATTACCTATAAAATATTTGTGATCAAGTCAAAGTATTCACATCTCTAGTATATTCTTGTTAAAAATTATAAATTAATCAAAAAAAATTATAATACTTGAAAATTCATATATTAATAACGTAAATAATTTATAAAATAATATAATTTAATATTTTTTTTGTTTGGAATGTGTAATTAATTTAATACATCTATTTTTTTGGAAACTTATTTTTTAAAGATTAAATATGTGGAGGATTTGGACAATTAAACGTTATTATATTCTTTTACTCAGTTTATTATTATTAGTGGCATTAATTCTCTGGATTGGGCCATCAAAAATATTATACACTCTTAAAACTGCTGACTGGTGGCTTATTTTACTAGCACTCTTAATACATCTTACTGTAATGTTGATAAGATCAATTAGGTGGGGTTTTATCATAAATCAAACTACAGAATTTAAGAAAAACTTCATAGTAACGACAATCGGCAGCTTAGCCGCTAACCTTAGTCCGATGAAAACTGCGGGGGAAGTTTTAACAGCCGTAGCCGGTAAAAACATTAATAAAATAAGTTTATCCGAAGGTTTATCAACAGGTCTAACTACAAGATTTTTTGACTTGGGAATAGTAGCTTTTCTTTTAATAATACCTGGTTTATTCATCCCTAAAATACGTTATATTGCAGTAATTGGTGGTTTAATTACGTTAGGTGGGATGATCTTTATTTACTTGATTAACTGGAGAGAAGGTGCGGGAGTATGGTTATACACTAAAATTCATCCTTTGATAAGTAAATTGCCGATTAAAGAAGAGGTTTTGGATAATCTTTACCAAAAATTTACCACCGGTCTACAAGGTATGATGGAATATACACGATCATTCACTTGCTTCAAAAATCTGGTATTCGTGCTTATCTTAACATTAGCATCTTGGTTACTGGAATGTGTCCGACTTTACACCGTAATGTATGCATTCCATGTTGAGATAAGTTTTGCAACTGTAATTATTATATTCTTACTGGCCAGCGTGATTGGAATGCTTACAGCCCTTCCCGGAGGAATAGGATCCGAAGAAATCACTTCAACGGGTCTATTCGTGCTATTCGGTGTTTCAAGTACTTTGGCTGGAAGTATAGTTTTAGTTGATCGTTTAATATCTTTCTGGTTGGTAAATGCATTGGGTATAATTTTCTCATCATACTACTCCAAAGATATTTTAGGTGAGCTCAAAAGTTATATTCTAAATCTTCAATCAAACCCAGAATCATAAAAAAATATTTTTTTTATTTAATTAGAAAGAATTAAATTGCAAAAACATTTCAGATGATTGGAGAGGTTTTATTGATTGAATTTAATGTCTAATTGAAGATTATCTATAATATTAATCTACGTTCATTTCTTTTGATTGTAAAATATTCTAGGTATGAGTATAAAAAAAAATTTAAATTATTGTAAATTTAAATTTTAAATTTTAGATTTCTTTTCCAATTGAAAAAGCTTTCGCTATATAGTCTCCCACCCCATAATAAGACATATTATCTGGACTATAGATAAGTGGCATTAATCCATTTATAATGGATTCATCATCTTTGAGTAATTCTTCATCAATTTTTATATCCTTCACTTCGCCGATGAATTGGGTATGCAATCCTATTTCAAAAGTTTGACGTAATTCACACTCTAATACAAATGGGAATTCACCAACATAGGGTGCATCGACTAGTTCACTTTTGACTGGTGTTAATCCGGCGGCTGCGAACTTGTCCACATCTTTTCCTGATACCATTCCAAAGTAATCAGCTTCTTTAACGTGTTTTTCAGAAGGAATGCTTATAGTAAAAGCTTTCCTTTCAAAAATATTTCCATAGGTATAGGTTGCTTCTCTTAAAGAGATAGTTACACATGGTGGTACAGAACAGCAAATTCCTCCCCATGCTGCAGTCATAACATTAGGTTTATCTTCTAAATCATATGTTCCTACAACAAATACGGGTGTTGGGTAGACTACAGTTTTGCTCCAATAGATTTTTTCACTTTTACTTCCTCCTTAATGGATATATATCATTTTATTCTATTAAAACTATAATAATTTTAATTGAAGTATTTGTTTACAATTAAATCTAATTAAATATAATTATGGTGAATTAAATCAAATACAGATTTCTTTTTTTTGAAAAGGATAAATTATAAAAAAAATATTTTTCGAAAAGGATAAAAGTGTTTCCATATAATATAATTTCTGTTCTACATTAGAATGACGATTTGTGATGGAATGTATAAGAGATTTATCATTAATATAAACTGGATAAAGAGTTTAAAATATAATTTTGGTAATTTGTATTCTAAATTGGAGTAATTTTGATGGTAGAGTTAATAAAATCGACTGTGAAATGCTATAAAAAGAAAACTAAGAAGATGGTGGGTGGTCGGAAGAAAACCTATCAATATAATCAGTATCAAGTTCCTCTTAGCAAGTCTGATAATTTAACATGTAGCGAGGAAGTTTTTGTGATACCTCAAAGTCAATTTGATGGTTTAATTGAGGAGGAAGTGGAGTCTCAACTGAATGAACTTGAGGAAAATCAACGTGTCGTTACAGAATATGAGAAGGAACTTGCTGAATTGGAGTGGAAGCATAGTGAACTATCACGATCCTATAAGGCTATTGTAACTAAGAATGCCAAAACTAACAAGCGCCTGCGGTTGGAGGAGGAAAAAATAACATCCTTAGAAAAAGAGAATCAGAAACTATTAAGCCAATTGCAACGGATAAACAATGAATATGCTAATTTAAAGAACGAAAATGAAGCCTTAATTAAGAAACATAATTTAATTGAGGATGAAACAAATCTTAAGAAGGATCAGGATTTATGGACGGTTTTAAGGAGTCGTTTAACTAAAAAGGAAATTAAAGATGAAAAATTTGATGATTAAATCTAAATTCAACATCAATCTCTAAATTTGTAGTTTTTATTAAATTTAATTACTTCTCAAATACTCTCGGAAATATTATTTTTATTTCATAATCGAAAATTATATTTATAGAATTTTTTTAAAATTGATAGGAAAAATTTTAATGAAAAAATCTAAATCCAAACCACACCCCACCATAACTCAGGTGAAGATCATCCAAAACAAGAATAATTTTCCTATAAGTTGGCTTAATAAGCAGGGTTTCTGTGAATACGGTATCTACTTAGAAAACGTTAAGGGCATTAAAGCAAAGCATACAGAGGCTATGATTGAGGGAACACGCGAACATTCTTTATTAGAATCGAAATTCCGCGAAGAAGCTGAGCCTGCAACTTTCAATGAGATGATGGAAACCAGCCGCACAGCGGAAATTTTATCTAGAGAACTACCAGTCATGTCCGTGAAATATGGAATTCGGGGTTTTATAGATGAAGTGTGGATGACTCCAGATGAATTCATAATAATTGATGATAAACCCGGTAATGTTGCATATTCTTCCAGTATAAACCAAATTTACGGTTACTGTTTAGCATTTAAAGATAATATCAAAGATAAAAGGCGAATTATTGCATCTTTACGGGAGAGAGGTACTGATAATATTTATTGGTCATCTTACTTTGATGACAAGGCTGAAAAACATATTTTAAAGAGTATAAAACGTATTCATCAACTTTTAAATGGTTTTAGGGAATATATCCCAACAGGAAATCCTAAAAAATGTAGGAAATGTCGATTTAACAGCTTTTGTGATCGGAAAGCTAATTTTTAAGATAAGCCGGCTTACTCGATAACTTTAAATATAACTTTCACTCTAAAACAAGAATACCATACCAAATTGAATTATATCGTTGCTTTATTTTAGAATTATAAAACTTTTTAGTCCCGTAGGGTAGTGGTAATCCTTCTGGTCTTTGGAACCGGAGACGGCGGTTCGACTCCGCTCGGGACTACTCTTTTTAATTTATAGGTAATTCTATGGAAAACGTGTTAGTGGTAGGAGTTAATACCCGTTCAGTGGCTTGTTCTTTAAAGAAATTGGGTTATAATATTTATTCTGCAGATTATTTTGGTACTTGTGATCTTCAGGATTGCGTAAGCGAGTATAAATCAATTTTAAAACAGAAGGCTTATCAATCCTGTGGTTATTTATCCGAAAACTTTAATACGGGATGTCTAGATGAATTGGCCAAGGATTTCGTAGATTCCGCTGATTTTATAGTGTGTTTGGCAGGTGCTTCTCCTGAAAACTATCCGAAGAAAAAGATTATCGGAAATAAAAATGTTGAAGATGTTAAAAACAAATATAAACAGTATAAAAAACTTAAAGATGAATTTAAACTTCCAAAAACATTTTATGTGTCTGAAATGGTTGAGGCATGTGAAATAATCGATAATTATCCTGATAAAAGATTTATTTTAAAACCTATTCAGGGATCTGGTGGTTATGGTATAAAAAATTGGGAAAAAAAAGATGAAAATATTGATCTCAAAGAATTTATACTTCAAGAGTTGATTGAAGGCTTAAATATTAGTGTATCTGTTCTTTCCACGGGTTCGCAATCTCATACTATTCTCACGAGCGAACAAATTATTGGGGAAGTTAATTTAGGTCAAAGGGAGGTTTATGGCTACTGTGGTAATATTGCTCCACTTATGGATGATAAAGGGGCTGCAAGGATGGGTGAGGCGGTTATAAACTATTTATCACTGGTAGGGTCTAATGGTGTTGATTTGATCCTTAGAAATGATGATTTATTTCTTATTGAAGTTAATCCACGCCTTCAGGGTACATTTGAATGTGCTGAGGCGTCTTTAGGGATTAATATGATGAAGGCACATATGGAAGCATGTAATGGAGTTATGATGAATATTCCTAAGCCTAAAAAATTCGCAGTTAAAATGATTATTCACAACATGCAACGTTCAATAGTAGGTGACCTTAGTTTTAAAGGTGTTTATGATGTTCCCAAAAAAAATGTAATTATAGAAAAAGGTGAGCCGGTAGTAACTGTTATAAATTCTAAACGGGTCTTAGAAGATGCAGTTTATTCAGCAGAGAAACAGGTGGATGATGTTTATAGTTCTCTTAAAACTTTAGAATATTTTTGAAAAATTTATAATTTTCATTTTCTCAAATTTTCATAATTTTAAACTTTCTTTATATAAATCCTAAAGTTTAATAAGCTTTTTATTTGAAGTGATAGTATCATAAAATTTTTAAATTTTTTGGAAAGTAGCATTAGATTATTTTAAAGGCTAGAAGAATAAAGAGAATAACACCTAAAACTATGAGAAATGTAGTAATAATCATGGCCTGGGCAAGGTAAAGGAAAAGTTTTGCTCTCTTATCCGGGTCGTTCAGTATTTCATCAGGATCTAAGTCTATGTCGGGTAATTTTATTTTAATATTTTCACCTCATAAATAGAGTACATGTTAATTTACCTGGAATAAAGTATTTTGGCCTTTTTATATTATATTTTTGAATCATTTATCATTCACAAAAAATGTAAATCCATTTAGGTTCAAAATTCAGTTGTTTTATAACTTTTTGATTAGGTTAAATGTTAATATTTTCTCCATTCCGAGACGTATAGCTATTTTATTATATAATATTCTGTATTCATATTTAAATACGATTATGGCACATATCGTTCCTATAATGGCTCCGAAAATCACATCATAAGGATAATGTACACCTATATATATCCTGGAGAATCCTACTAATATTGCGAAGGCTATTAAGGGATATATTAGCCAGCAATTCCATCCTTTAGATTTTAAATGATATTTTAATCCTATTATCGTGGCAGCAGTAAATGATGACGCAGTATGTCCGGAAGGGAAAGAATTGCCATTAACAGTCAGTAATAAATTCACATTCGGCAAAGTTAAAAATGGTCTTGGTTCAGCTACCAAATATTTTAATGAAATAACTATGATATCTGTTAAAAATAAAGCTATTAAACATAATACTGCAACTTTTCGACCATAACTACCCCCGAAAATGAATATAAAAATGCATATCAAAATCCAAGCAATCAAACTTCCGAAGTTAGTAATAATGGGCATTACCAAATTCAGAATAGGATTATTTATACCATTTATTAAATAAAATAGACTAATATTTCCATTTAATAATTCTGATAAAATTAAATCAATCATATAAATTTTTAACCTCAAATTACGAAAACTATTATTTATATTATAATTTTAAAGATTATACCCTTAATCTTGAGGAAAATTTAATTCATCTCACGAGGAAAATGTATTGAGTAGTAGTAGGTAGTTCTTTTCTTAATATCCTCATTTCTAGTCGGTAAATATATTTTTCGCTTCTGCAGTCTTTCAAGTCTAAAATATGGCATACTACTTTTAATTCTAGTTTTCCAGATATTCGGGTTCCAGAAGTTTGTGATTCGATTTCTAAATAAATTGGAAGCTTTAAAAGGTGTTGTTCTTCTGTCGGGATTATTTCAGCTATTTTTTTAATTTCAGAGGTTTTAAAACGATGTCTAGTACCATCAACCCCCATTACATGGGGTTTATTTTCCTCTAAAAGCTCTTTAAGATTTTTTCTTTGACGGGGAAGATGCCGGTTCAGACTCAAAATCTGTTTCTTTAAAAGGCGATCGGCCTGGTTGGAATGATTAGTCATAAACATTCTTTTAAATACTTACCTATTAATTTGAGTTTATTATGTGAACAATCAAACAGTTCAGGAATTTATTCATGTTATAATTGAAATTAATATATAAAAAAAATAAATTAAGAGGGATTTTTTTTTAATAAAAAATTTTTTGGATTAAAACTGAAAAAATTACTTATAATCTTTATGGATGAGATCTACAGGCAGAAGAATCAAAACACCCAGTAAATCATCTACTTTTATTTCACAATTTACCGCAGCAGCAAACATTGCATGATCTGCACTTCTTTCCATACTAATGGGGAGAGAAGTTGGTTCACCAACTGCCATAGCATGACCATACTTATTTGAACCGTAGGCGCTTAAGAAACAGATTTTATTAGAGTGCATTTTAATCTCTTTGATTTTAATAGATTTAATATCTCCTTTCTCGAATTCCATATCTTCAGCAGCTATTATGGCTCTTAATTGTCCTGAAATGGTTCCAATACTGAAATCTAGACTTGGCTTAGCATGTTCGGCCATTTCTCTTCTCACTTGATCATATTTTGTTATTATTCTAACCATTGCTAAGCCTCCATTTCCATGGTTTTCTTTATCATCTTAAGCCGTACAAAGTTCTCTCTGTCCATTTCCTCTAGTCTCATCTCGATATACTTCACAGTATTTTTGATTCTAGGAATTATTATGTGTTCTAAAGCGTTAACTCTTCTTTTAGTTGATTCTATCTCGCCAGCCAGTAGTATAATAGTCTTTTCAACTTCTGCTAATTCTATTATAAGGGCTATAGATTCTTCAAATTCTTTTGCAGCTTCATCCAGTTTAACCGACGTGTCCATAAATCCATATCCTCTCTCAACAATATTTCTTTTTTGGACGTCATAATCCATTACTGGTACCACTACACCCATAATACTTCTAGATTCAATATCCACATTAACTGATTCTTTAACAGACATGGCAGCTTTTCGAACAGCTAAGTCACCCATTATAATCTGTGCTGCAGTTAAATCTTTATAAGCATCTATAAGTTTTTCAGATACATTTTCACGGGATCCCTTCACTCGTTCTAATATATTGAAGAACTCCATAATTAGGGCATTTCGCTTCTCTTTTAGAAGACTATGACCTTTAATCGCTAATTTTTCCCTTTGTTTTAATTTTAGAAGTTCCATCCTTGTTGGATTTATACCTTCTATCATTTCTTGTGCCATTTTTATCACTCTATAAAAAATAGAATAGATTTTTTTTTATTTATAAGCAGGGTGATATTTAGGAATATGCTCTGCACGGACTCTTTTAAGCTCTGTTTCAGGTAAAAGGCTCAATAACTCCCAACCCATGTCTAATGTTTCCTGTATAGACCTGTCTTCATCTTTGGTTTGAGTGATGAATTTATTCTCAAAATCATCGGCAAAACTCAAAAATTTACGGTCACGTTCGGTTAATGCTTCTTCACCTACAACAGCCATCAAATCTCTTAAATCACGTCCTTCAGCGTAAGCTGAATATAACTGATCTGATACACCGCTGTGATCTTCCCTGGTTCTTTCCTCACCTATACCACCACTCATCAATCTTGAAAGTGATGGTAACACATCTACTGGTGGGAATATACCTTTACGATGCAATTCTCTGGATAGAACGATCTGTCCTTCGGTAATATAACCAGTAAGATCTGGTATAGGATGAGTAATATCATCCTGGGGCATGACTAAGATAGGCATTTGGGTGATGGAACCTTCTTTACCAGTGATACGGCCAGCTCGTTCATAAAGACTAGCTAAATCAGTGTACATGTAACCAGGATACCCTCTTCTACCCGGAACTTCGTCACGAGCAGCGGAAATCTCCCGCAATGCTTCAGCATAGTTAGTCATATCAGTCAAAATGACCAGAACATGCATATCATGTTCAAATGCGAAGTACTCCGCTGTAGTAAGGGCCATTCGGGGAGTAATGATTCTTTCAATAGCTGGATCATCAGCCAAGTTCAAGAAAACGGTAACTCTCTCTAATGCTCCTGTTCTTTCAAAATCTCGCATGAAATAATTAGCTTCTTCATGGGTAATACCCATAGCTGCGAATATAACGGAGAATTCGGTTTCTTCAGCTACAACTTTAGCCTGCCGGGCAATCTGAGCGGCCAGTTCATTGTGAGGTAATCCAGATCCAGAAAAGATAGGTAATTTTTGCCCTCTAACTAAGGTGTTCATACCGTCAATAGTTGATATACCGGTTTGTATAAACTCAGCAGGGAAATCTCTAGCTGAAGGATTCATAGGACTTCCATTAATATCTAATTCCATATCTGGTATGATTTCAGGCCCTCCATCTATAGGATTACCAGTACCACCGAATACTCTTCCTAACATATCCAGTGAAACACCAATATGGGCGGTTTCACCAGTAAATCGAACCTTGGTTGTAGAAGTGTTCAGATCTCTAGTTCCTTCAAAGACCTGTACTACAGCAATATCTCCTTTAACTTCTAAAACTTGCCCTCTTCTCATCAGTCCAGAGGGAGTTTCAATATCCACTATCTCATTGTAAGCAACACCTTCTACACCTTCAACGATCATAAGAGGACCAGCAACTTCAGATACTGTTGTATATTCCCTTGTTTTAATATTAGCCTTCATTTTTATACCTCATTAGTTTGTTTAACTATTAAATCCTGGATCTCTTTGATTTTTTCATCAAATTCAGCTTCAGGAATGTATTTCATTTTACCAATATCATCTTTAACAGTTAAAGCGGTAAGACTATCTGGGGCTGCGCCTCGATCCAGCGCAGCAGTAGCATGCTCTTGGAACATTATAATGGTTTTAATCATCTGATACTGTTTAGATGGCGAACAGTAAGTATCTACTTCATGATAAGCGTTCTGTTGTAGGAAATCTTCCCTAATCATGCGGGTACTTTCTAGAGTTATTCTTTCCTTGTCAGGTAAAGCGTCTGGTCCTACTAGTTGAACGATCTCCTGTAATTCTGATTCTTTCTGCAGTAAAACCATTGCTTCATCTCTAATTCTTCTCCAGTTTTCATCAATAGATTCTTTCCACCATCCTTCTATACTATCAATGTAAAGGGAGTAGCTCTGCAACCAGTCTATGGCTGGAAAGTGCCTTTTATCTGCAAGTGAAGCATCTAAAGCCCAGAATACTTTACAAATACGCAGTGTGTTCTGAGTTACTGGTTCAGAGAGATCTCCACCAGGTGGTGATACTGCTCCAACTACGCTTACAGATGATATTTTATCCTCAGTACCTACTGTGGTTACTCGACCCGCTCGTTCGTAGAACTGTGCTAATCGTGATGCTAGGTATGCAGGATATCCTTCTTCACCAGGCATTTCCTCTAATCTTCCTGAGATTTCTCTCATAGCTTCAGCCCAACGGGAGGTAGAATCTGCCATAAGAGCTACATCGTATCCCATATCCCTGAAATATTCAGCTATCGTAATTCCAGTATATACACAGGCTTCCCTAGCTGCTACTGGCATGTTAGATGTGTTAGCAATAAGTATTGTTCGGTCCATAAGTGGGTTTCCTGTTTTAGGGTCTTCTAACTCTGGAAATTCTTTTAAAACTTCAGTCATCTCATTCCCACGTTCTCCACATCCCACATAGACAATGATATCAGCATCTGCCCATTTAGCTAACTGTTGTTGGGTTACTGTTTTTCCTGATCCAAATGGACCGGGTATAGCTGCAGTTCCGCCTTTAGCCATAGGGAAAAAAGTATCTTGAGCTCTTTGACCCGTAACTAATGGTATATCTGGGTCTAATTTATTTTTATATGGTCTTCCTGTTCGTACAGGCCATTTATGCATCATTTGAATTTTAGTTGTACCATTGGGGCTTTCTAATTCTGCAATATCTTCTTCAACTGTATATTCTCCTTCTGTTATGATGCTTTTTAAAGTACCGGATATATTAGGTGGTATCATTATTTTTTGTTTTACAGTTGAAGTTTCCTGTACTTCTCCTATTACATCTCCACCTTTTAATTCATCATTAACCTTCACGGTAGGAACGAACTTCCATTTTTTGTCTTTAGGTAAAGCTGGAACATCTATTCCTCTTTTAATATAATTTCCAGTAAGACTTTTGATGGTTTTTAATGGTCTTTGAATACCATCAAATATGGAACCGATGATTCCGGGTCCTAATTCCACTGATAATGGTCCTCCTGTACTTTCCACAATTTCTCCAGGCTTCATACCTGCAGTTTCCTCGTAGACTTGGATGGTTGCATTGTCGCCTTCAAGTTCGATTATTTCACCGATGAGTTTGCTTGTACCAACTTTCACCATCTCGTACATTTGAGTCCCTCTCATACCACTGGCGGTAATAACAGGGCCTGCTATCTTTATTATTTTTCCTTCTGTAATCATTTTATCATCTCAACACCAATTACTCTTTTTATAAGTTTACTCAATGGTTCAGCTTCTCTTTCAATTGAACCTGTTTTATCCGGTATTTCAATTATCATAGGCAATGTTCTTTCCTTAGTCAATTTATCAATAGTAGTTCTAATTTCATCACCTATCTTTTCAGTGATTATAATAATGGAAAAATCAGTTTTAATGAGTTTTTCAAGTGTTTGTTCTGCTTCTTCCAGATTTCTAACAGGATAACCCTCTTTAATGCCTCCTAGCATGAAACCGGTGACTGTATCTGGATCACCCATAACGGCAATGTTTGATTTCATATTAACATCTCCTTAATCATTGAAGAAGTGAAAGTTGCTTCTCTTTTACCCCGAGCTATGATTTTTAAATTCTTAATTTCAACTTCTTTACTATTTAAAAAACCAATCATAGGTCCAATTCCAAACTGATTTTTTAAAGCTATTTTTTTTGCTTCTTGATTAACGTGATCATCCAGCACAGTTTCAAAAGTTGCTACTGATCCAGTTTCTGAATACTTTGATAACCCTTCAGAAAGTAATGGAGCATAATCTGTACCTTCTAAGCCATTAATTACTCCGGCAACATCTTCAGCTTCCATAAGATCTTTTAACTTCCATTGTCTGATTTGATAACCATCTGAAATCATATAGGGTTCTACATCATCAAATCTTAAACCATCTACTTTGGCTCTTAAAATAGTCTTAATATTATTAGCATCCACTATGTTCCCCACATATTTATGTAGAAAAGAAGTATTGTCCTCTTCAGGAGTTGCTGTTGTTCTTAAAAGATTTTCAAGTAAATATTTCTCAAGAGAAGCCTCTAAGGGTAGTAAAACTCCTGTTTCTTCATATGCTGGAATTAGATCCTCCAATATTCGAGGATATTCTGTTCCTTCAAGTCCAGATAAAACATCATTAATATTTTCACCATCGATCAGTGTATCAAGCTTATCATTTAGTGTCCCGAATGGTACGATGAATTCCAAAGTTTCTTCCCTACTTAAACCTGCTTTTTTAGCGATTAGTATACTTTTAATATTTTTTATATCCCATTTCTTTAATAAAAAAGTGAATGCTTCTTTACTGTTATCAGGAGCTATTCTAGCAATCAAATCATATGTTTCTGCAAGTTGAGTGTCTAAGACCTTCTCTAGAGAATATTTATCAATGTACTTAGCATAGTCAGGAACTCCTCTGAGATAATTTTTCATCTCTTCAATGTCATTGGATTCAATGATCTCTGAGAAATCTTTCTCTTTGAACAACCTTCCCATCCGACCCCTAACCCTTGCATTAGGATAAGTGTATGGATATATATCTAACACGGGTTTAATGGTCGATACAACCACTATAACTGATACAACTGCCAGTACTATGAATAATAATGCTAAAAAAGATTCCGTGGAGGGAAATCCTAGCGTAGAAATTATTGAAGTTAATGTACCAACATCTACTACCATGTAAAATCTCCTCCTTATTTAAACAGTATCTTTGCCACTTCTGATCTGAGGGTTTTCTTATAACGTAATAATCTTGTTTCTATAGTATTGTTAACTTCTATCTCACCATTTTTGGTTTTAACAATAACTCCTCCAATGGTGTTAATATTATCTCCAATCTCTAAGATAGTTTTAATACCAATTTTATTAGTGACATCCTTTTCGATAGATGCAATAGAATCTTCTATTTTAGGCAAGTCGTCTTTTTTGAGGAGAACTATCAGTTCTCCTCCTCCTATTTCTATAGCAGCTTCAGTTATAATTCCTTTAAGAGATTCTAAATATTCCAATGATTCAGAGGATGCGATTTCTTTAAGCTTTTCTTCAGCTTTTTTAAATGATTCCTCTATCACTTCTTCTCTAGCTTCAAGCTCCATCCTTCTGGAATTCATCTTAGCTTCAGAGATTACCTGCTGATATTTTAAATTAGCCTGTTTTTCAGCCTCTGACAAGATTTTATTTTTCTCAATTAAAGCCTTTTCTTCACCTTGTAACAAAATTGAGCTAACTTTCTTTTCAGCTTCATCAGTTAAAGTTTTAGCTTTAATTTGAGCATCAGATACTATACTTGAGACTATCTTATCTGTCCCGGTGCTCATTTCTTATCCTCCGAGAATTCCACCAAAGACTAGTAAAAGTATAGCAATCAGGAAACCGTAGATTGCTTGTGTCTCGGAGATTGCGGTGAATATTACACCTCTAGCAAACATCTCAGGATCTTCCACTACTGCTCCTGCAGCAGTTGATGCAGTTATACCTTGACCCATACCAGATCCTAAACAAGCAAATCCAACCGCAGCACCTGCTCCAATTGCTACTAAACCTGCGTCAATAGTTAATCCTTTACCTCCACCTAATAAACCTGAAAATACTAGTAATAGTATAGCAATCAGGAAACCGTAGATTGCTTGTGTTTCTGGAAGAGCAGTGAATATAAGAGCCCGTGCAAACATGTCGGGGTCTTCTGCTACAGCACCTACACTTCCTGATGCTGCTATTCCTTGTCCTATACCTGATCCTAAAGCAGCCATACCTACGGCTACACCTGCGCCGATTGCTGCTAAAGCTGTTCCTAAAACTACTTCAACCATTTTTTTTACCTCCTAATATTAGTATATTTTCTTCTGGCGCGGAAAGCCTTAAATTTATGACCTCCGCCTATGAAAAATTGACCAAAATATTCAACATAATGTAAACGCAAAGCGTTTATGAAAGCACCCAGACTCATGAATGCACCGACAGCTATATGTCCCAAGACGAAAATTATGGGCGCTAGTATGAGTCCTATAATGGGTAACATAACAATTGACAAATGAGTTAAAATATTAACCGTAATAGCCATTCCACCTGTGGAAAGACATAATGCTAGGAGCCTACTATATGACAAGAGTGTTCCTAAAAATCCAGTAATATCCATGAAACCTAAAAATCCATTGAAATACATTAGCAAGGCAAGGGTTGCTATAAGGAAAGGAGCCAAACCATAGAGTGATCCAGTTAATAAATATATTGCTACACCTGCTAAAAGGACTAACCATGGTACTTGCGAACCAAGTGCGTCTTTAGTTGCTCCTCTGGTTATATTATTATAGGTACCCACTGATAAACCAATTGTAATGTGAATTGCACCAACTAATAAAGCAATAATTAAAATATTTTGTGGGAATACAAAGGCGTTTATTGACGGTATTGTTATTGGATTATTTACTGGTATGAAATTACCTATGGCTCCTGAACCGAAAAGATTGCCTATGAAACCATTAGTAATATCCCCTAAGATTAATGTCCAAGCACCACATGCTACTAAAATTAAACCAAAACCTCGCATTAACTTATTATTCTTCCCCAATCCTATGAATAAAATTGCACCTATAATTAAATCTACTAATCCATAGCCTGCATCTGTGAGACAGAATCCAAAGAAGAAGGGGAATACTATAGCCATTAGAATAGTGGGATCAAATTCTCTGTAACTTGGAGGAGAATACATCTTCACGAACAATTCATAAGGTTTGGCAAAACTGGGGTTATCCAGATGGATTGGTATATCATCGTTTTCAATATCTGGATCAGAAACTTCAACCACCGAATTTCCTTCAGTAGATTTTTCAATGATATCAAGCGCATTTTGCAGTTTTTTCTCGGTTACCCAACCTTCTAGCATAACTGTATTATTTGTTTCACCAAATGAAGTGAATATTTCACTACGTTGTTTCTCTATTTCTAGTTGCTCTTTGTAAGCTTTAAATTCAGGAAACCACTCGGTAGATATAACTGCTAAATCTTTTTTAATTAATTCTTTTTCTTGTTTTATGGATTCAATGTGTGATTCTGATTCTGTTATAATGTCATTAGGCTTTCCAGACAATCCTGAAAATTCAAATTTTTCAAATTCAACTTTTCTCAATATATTGGAAACTTCATCTTCAAGTTTCTTCAGAGAAATTAAAATGAGAATTTTAAAATCTTTTTCAACCGCATCATAATCGAAAATTACAATTTCATCGCTCCTTAAGTCTTTTAAATTGTCTTTAAATTTTATTAAAGCTTCATCACTTATTTTACCGAGGATAAATGATACGTTTTTTAATCCTTGTAAATCAGCTAGATTAATGTCTATATTTATTAGATTTTCAGCTACTTTATGGGCATTTTTTAGTTTAGTTTTTTCGGAATCGAGGTTATTTAATTTTTTAGTGAGTGGATTCGTTTTTGATTCGACTTTTTCAATTAAATCTCCTACCTTATCTAAAACTTCTTCAACACTCAACTCTTTTATTTCTTTTTTTTCGGTGGGAGGAGGGTTTACAATACTTTTAATAAGGGACGGGATGCCGTTATTCCGCTCGCGTACAGATTTTAAGAAATCTGTAATGCTTGTTGTTTTCATTAGAAGAGAGGAAACTTTACCAAGATGAGGTGTGGCTCGCCCGGGTTTGAATATTTGTTTCCACTCTGCATCTTCTTGTATACGCTCGGATATATCTTGGATTTGTACTAAACTCGCTTCATGTAGTGAACGCACTGCAGAATCGGTGTATTTATCCAAGGTTATTATACTGAGCTTCTTCATATTGGCTGGTCTGAACATGATGTTCACTTATAAAATCTTTTTTACTATAACTTCTGCACCGTCTTCAATTTTATCTGCGGCCTTTTTCTTCATTAGCTCTATTTTTTCAGCAGTTTTATTAGATATTTGATACGCTTCTTTTTGGACTTTAGTATCAGATTCGAATATTATTTTTTCAGCTTCAGTGTGTGCTTCGTCTTTTGTTTTCTCTATAATCATCTTTGATTTAGATTCAGCATCTTGTATTAATTCAGAAGATTGCTTCTCAGTATCTTCAATTAATTTATCAGCGTCATTTTCAGCCTTTTTAATGGTTGTAATAGCTTCCGATATCGTTGTCATTTTATCACCATAATATTCGAAAATTTCTTGTATACTATATATATCTTTTACTATTTAATTTTCAATAATGATTAATCATTATAGTTATTATCGGTTTTCGGGCGATCTGAATCTCTTACTCAGAAATCTTTCATCAACACCATTATAGTAAATCTCGTCTATTCCAAAAAACTTTCTAAATGGAGGTTCTCTAGTTTTCTCCTCGTATATATGAGAAATTAAGCCTGGAAGTCTTCCTATCATAAAAATCCCGGCTCCTAATTGCCAATCAAATGCCATATCTGATAGAATTCCAGCATTAGCACCATCTACATTCATCTTGATACCTTTTATATCAGAAATAATCTCTTGTATAGCGAGTGCTAGTTGGGTATGGATACCGCAAAAACCATATTTCTGGGCTATTTCTATGAGTTTAGGTGCTCTGGGATCTTCATTATGATAGCGATGGCCGAAACCAGGTATTTTACGATTATTCTGAACAAATTTATCAATCAGGACTTCCGCAATCTTTTTAACATCTTTAGGAGAATCTAAAGGTTCTGTGTATTCTTTAACTCCTTCCTGTAAAAGTTTCATACAATTCTCCAGAGCACCGGCATGATGTTCCCCAAAAGATAGAATACCTCCAGATACACAGTTATTCAAGGGAGATCCAGTGGAAGCCATTAGTCGCGCCACTTGGGTGCTGGGTGGGGTTACTCCGTGATCACAGAAGGATACTAAAATTGCTTCTAGCATCCTAGACTCTTTTTTGGATGGCAAATTGCCCGTTATTAATAAATAAATCATTTCGGGAAATGATAATGTTCCGATTAGATCCTCTAATGGGTAACCTCTAGTCGAGATCTTATTTGATTCTATTCTGGTTATGGAGGTTTTCCATTTAGTAGTCTTGAATTTAAGTAACTTTTCTACACTTTCTCTTCCAATCGCCATTTATAAATCACCACAAAACATCTGATTAAAGATTAAAAGATGATATTCTCGGTTCAACACAACAGCATGGTCTCATGCATAATATACGAACTCCACTGGCCCTTTGAGGCCCTATTTTTACAAGAGATCCAAGGGCAGTTACTGAACCACCTATACCCAGTGCTCCGATATCAGAATTGTTAATCGATTGAGTTATTTTATTTTCTATTTCGGATTGTTCCTTTAGGTTTTCATATATCATGGCTTTAAGCATCAGAGTAGTTGCTTCAAAATGGGTTCTACCAATACCCACAGCCGGTATACATGGAGTACAACCTAATTTTGGAAGTTCTAAGGTCATATAATTAACTACTTTTCCAAATACTTTCATATGATCTCGTTTATGAAAAACTCGATAAGTATTAGCTCTAATCTCGGGACCCCCACCCAACATGAGAATATGGATTCTAACTTCTTCTGGGTTTCCTTCCGGAGTCATTTCATCGATTAAGAATGATGGAGATATAACTTTACCGGGATCAATATATAAGCCCTTTTTTTGTTCAATTCTTCCAATTTCATCACCCTTAACCGCCATGGGTCTTCCGGGAAGCTCGTTTAAACCTTTCTTTATACCCTCTTTTATCTGCCTTATAAAGTTTACTGGTAAAAAAGCATTTCTTCCCATTTCCACTATAACGTGGGGTATACCCGTATCATCACAGAGAGGTAATTTATTTTTATGAGCTATACGAGCATTTTTTATTAAAAGTTCCAGAATCCAGTAAGCTTGTTGGTTAGTTTCATTTTCCAATGCTTTCTGGTAGGCATATATTTGATCATCACGGAAAGTGGTGCTGGCCTCAATAACTGCTTCTTTAACTTTATTCACTAAATTCATTTTTTTTAATTACCATCCCATTTTAATTGTAAGAAATATATTTTTTTATTCTTAAAATTATCCCAAAATTATTTAAATTTAATTAGTCTGGAAATTAATCATTTTATTTAGATTCATTCGGGTATTGCAAGATCCTTTACGCCTTTTTTAGAGGGTACTGCATCGGAATAGTAACGTTTTATCATACTTTTTACTAGATGAACTTGTCTAATCCGTTCTGATGCCTCTTTTTCAGTGGTTTCATATCCATGATGTTTTACTATGGCGCCTCCAGTTTTAAGATAAACCGGGGCAGTGACTCTTATAATCTCCGGAACTTCGTAATGTCTTATAAAACCTCCCGAAGATTTGGGATTTTCTGTATGAATATCAATAGATATATTTATAGCATTTCTTAGAGAAGCCATCATGTTTAACTGCAAATCTCTAACCGGGTTGAATGAATCAGCACCTATATTCTCTAACAACTTTGCAGAAGCTGGATTGCCATGACCTGTATGTGCGGAAATCTTAAAATGCATATTATCAGAGATTTCACCAGCGTCTCTCATTTTACCAAGAACCCAGAGTAATCCCTCATCATAGACAACTATACCTCGAACTCCTAATTCTGCCGCTCTTTTCACATCCTCTAACGCATATAGAAGATTTTCATAACCTCTTAGACGATAACCTATTCTAGCTCCCTCCGAAGTTTGAGCGGAGGCACTAGTATCATAGGTAGCACGTGGTCCGACACTTAAAAAAAGCTCTATTTTATTATTTATAGCGATTTCTACCATTTCTTCTATTTCAGAGTCAGTTAAAAGCATTATGCCTTTGGTTTGTGTCACTCGGTGCACTGTAACGTCATATTCCTCAGCTGCATCCAGTAGAGCTGCCATTGGTCCTGGTTTTTGAATTCCAGGCACTTCAAATCTGTACTGTGCACCATCAGGAAATCTCTTGATAGAATCTTCAAATTGATAATTACTTTTTTCAATTCCTATAGATTGGAGAAAATCTGGAGTCCGCATTTTCATCATTAACCCGTTTTATTAATCTTTTATTTATTATATATCTTCAAAATTAAGTTTTATTCAAATTCATTTGTTATTATTTAATTGATTATTGAATGTCTTCATAAAGTCATTCATTTTATGTGATTCCAGGTTATCTATTCCTCTTAAGACTTCTATTTTTATATTTGGATTCAAATCACTGAATTTTTTGATTATATCTGTTTTATTTAAGGGATTTTCAGGTTCACCGTAAGCTAAATCAATGGTTTTCTCGTATGATCTACTTTTAGTGTTTATTGTAATAGTGGCAGGCCTTTTATCAGGATAAAGCAAATCAAAGTCTTCAGAATATTCTATAAATATCTTTTTAGATATTTCTTCAATTTCTTTACTGTTTTGATTTAAATTGAGATTATCTAATCTTAAATCTTTTTTTAAAACTGCAATAGCTAACGATACTGGTAAACTCTGTTTAAGAGCTTCAATGGTATAAGGATGATAATTATCATGTTCTGCAGCGATTTTATAAGTTTTTACAGTTATATCTAGAATTTCTTCTATTTCCAAATCTCGATTATTTTCATTGATTATATGGAGCATAGCATCTATGCTGGAATGTAAATGTCTGCAAACAGGATAAATCTTAAAATAAATCTCTAAAATTTTAAATATATCCATATCACATTTTATTTTTTTATAGTTGATATCAGCCATAGCATTCAAAAATCCTTCATCACCTTCCAATATAGTTTCAGCACCTGTAAATCCTCTTTGTGCCAGTAAAGCAGATAATACACCTGATTGAGCTGCTCTTCCAGTATGTAAATGTTTTCCCATAGATCCGCAGTGATCAGTTTCTAGAAGACCTGCTGCTTGTGTTCCAGCAAGTCCCAAAGCATTAATAATCTGATCCTTATCTAGATCCAGAGCTTTAGATGCAGNNGCGGTGCATTGGATTAACCATCATGCCTAGAGTAATAGCCACTTGGTAACCCACAATTATAGAACTGATAAATTTCTTTCCACTTTTCTTATGGAATTCACATAGAGAAAGGGCAGCAGGTATAACACATGCTCCGGGATGAATTTGTGCATGCCGGTGACCGTCATCTAGATCAAGGGCGTGAGCAGATATTCCATTAACTAGACTTGCTTCTAAAGCACTTGCTTTTCCATGACCAATAACCGTAGATTGGTTACCTTCACTTGCAACGTTTTTTGCAATGATACCGCTTTTAGTTTCAGATCCTCTTAAAGTTACGCCTAAGAAATCTGTAAAGCAGAGTTTAGTCTGTTCTATAACCTTTCCTGGTATTTGATTATAGTCAGTGGATAGGATGAATTCTGTTAATGTTGAGGTGATCATTACTCCATACTAATATGGTTAGTGGATAAACTTTTTGATCTATACTATCAATATTGGATATTTAAAAAATATTAAAAAAATAAATTAAGAATAACTATTATGTTAAAATAAAAATGGTATTTAATATATTAGAATTATTTTCTAATTAGAGGTTTGCTTAAATGTCTCCTTGCTGCGGGTGGTACTTCATAAAAACCTTTTTTTATATTTCTTTTAACTTCTATTAGATTTTTAGTACCATATCTTAGTTTAAAGCCACAATTCATACATTTGTACCCTTTATTTTTTCCAGCAGACTTCATGCGTTTCCCGCATTCGCAAATAGGATTTCGAGATTCGTAAACTTTTGCCAATTTTAAAACATGGATTTTTTCCAGGTTCAAAGAACCTTTATTACCAATTCCACCGTAGACTTTTAACAAGTCACCATCCTTTAAATTCTTCACTACATCCCGAAATCCTTTAGTAGGTTCATAAGCTGCACAATCAATACTTCCTGAATCATCTTTCAAGTTAAAAATAACATGACCACCTTCAATAGTTTTTGGTGAATTTTCCACAAACCCTTGAGCTATGTAACACTTACATTTATCCATCTGGGATATATGGTCTATTTTTAGTAGATGATTGTCTGTGTGCTGGTTGGTTGCATAAACAACTATTCTTTCAATAGTTTCACATGTTTTCAAAATTCCATGAGCCTTAATAACAGCTTCTGGTGTTTCTCCTCTTATACCATATAATATAGGGCATGGTGTGTGGGGTTCTATGGCAATATAATCTTCATCTTCATCTAAATTGTCAAAAGTCTGTGGATAAGTTTTTTGATTCATTTCAAGAACAGATTTATAGTTTATTTTTCTTTTTTTACCATAATTCTCGGGTATTCTATATGCTAAGAGTTCATAGGTTCTATCTTCCAATGGATATCCTATAGCAGCTAAAGCCCCGATTATGCCTCGCCCGTTCTTAAATTTATGGAACTGAGCACCAACTTGGACTGCTAGTTTCTGAGCATTCTCTATGGTCACTATTTTTTGTACAGTTGTCATGGAATAGGTCTCAAGTTCAGGAGTGATTATGCCATCATAAAATACCACTCCGGGATTAGTGTTTTTATGTTGTAGTTCCGAGAGATTTTCGACTCGATTTAAAATAAGCTTTTTTGCTTTTTTAGCATCTTTTCCTGAATTTAAACTTAAATTAAATGATATGGCACCATTTCCCCTGGTTTTAAAAGGTGCAAATGGATTTAAACGTATAAGGCGTGGATGACCTTTTAGTTGGAAACCGTAATGTTTAAGTTCATCCATTACTAGAGCACCTATATAAGTAGTGCACATTCCTTCACTAGAATCAGTGTCGTCGATACCCACGTATAATATATTCTTCATAGTCTCAGTTTCACAAAAAATTTCAGTTAATTATTTCATTTAAGTTCTTTAATAGTTCAGTAGAAAGGTGTTTCATTTGAAAGACGGTGTCTTCGCCCCCATGCACAGAGATCAAGTATTGTTACAGATAAATAAACTTTTATCTAATTACGGTTTTGAAACTTCTAATATATATGATAGAAGTTGTTTTGATATGGTTGCACGCCGTGAATTCCTACTTCTTTTACTCAAGGTTTTTATTAATGTGGATGGTTTAAGCAACATTCATGCTCAGGAAATTAAAAAATTAGCACAAACATTTTTGGGTTCTCCCTTAATTGTAGGATTGAAATCAAAAACTGAACCTTTGGAGGAAGACGTGGTTTATGAAAGACATGGTATACCAGTAATAGCTCCAGAAACATTGCGTAACATGGTAGTTGATGAGGTATATCCGGAGGTATTAGCAGATCGAGGAGGTTACTACGTACCGATAGATGGTAACGTTATTAAAGAAATTAGAGAAAAAGAGAATCTCTCACTTAAAGATCTAGCAAATATAGCACACGTATCTAGGGAAACCATCTATAAATATGAGCATGGAATAGTTCGAGCATGCCCTGAGACAGCTATGATTCTTGAGGATATAATGAATATAAAAATAACTTTATCAATTAATATATTCAAAACTCCAGAATTAATACCGGAATCCGATAATAAAATCTCAAAAGACGCTCAAGAGCCTAAAGAATTAGTTAAATTGGGGTTTGGAGTTATTAATACTCAAAGAACACCTTTCGATGCCATTGCACGGGCAAATTTTACTCATTCCGAGAATGATAACACTTTACTAACCAACTTGGAGAAAAAGAGGAATAAACAGGTTCTAAAGAAAATGGCCGTAAATGTCAAAGACCTGTCAGATGTCACCCATAGTGAAGCAGTTTTTATTTTAGAAAATAAACGTAATATGGAGTGTATTGAGGGAATACCAGTAATTCACACCTGGGAAATGGATGAAATAGAAAATTGCAGGGAATTTTTACGAATTCTTAAAGAAAAGAAAGAATATAATTAGAACTTTGGAAGTTACTAAAAAATTGTAAAAATAAAGATTTCTAATAAAAGTATAGTTACTATATTTAATATTATTAAAAAGGTTGATTCAAATATATTTAATCTTCAGATATATTTTTTTTATTAACTAGTAAATTAAAGGTTTCTACAGCTTCAGCCTCTGATGCAATTCCTACTGTCATTAAATCCACAAAATCTGCTGTTTTTAAGTAATTAAATGCATCATTAGGGGTTAATATTCCGGCGGCAAGAGTTTTATTGGCTATAATTGTTTTATCTAAACTTATTATTAAATCACGAAGTTCAGCACGTTGCTTATCCATGAAAACATCTGTATCCATAAGATAACCAATTTGATTTAAAGGTATCATGTAAATCTCAAATAAATCAAGTATGGGGGTGTTTAAAAGCTTTTTAGTAGTTCGGAATGGAGTATGAGTAACCAGCCCCGGAACCGAGTTTTCCATTTTTATAATTTTTAAGTAATGACTTATGGCATTCCAATCATTATTATCGGTTATATCTGCATGAAGTAACATAACAGTAGCATCCAGCTCAGAAAGGAGTTTGATATCTTCTTCTTCCTTATCAGGTCGCACCGTACCCACAATATTAAGCTGGCATCCTTCATCTCTAGCCCATTTAACTGCATCAACCACAGGAGGATAAGGTATCAACTGAATTCCATTAACTCCTAACTCATAAGCTTTTTTTATTATCTTTAAAATATTTTCTGGTTGATTATACAGATCAAGCTGATATAAACGAGCACGATGCCCGAAATGAGTAGAGCCAATAAATGGAGAAGTGCCTAGAAGAATTCTGGGTATAACTCTTCCAAGACTTTTTATGTTACCTTCAAACATTTCAATCAATTAGATTTTAAAAAAAATTTATTCTACTTTTTGAGCCGTCACTGCAGTTCCATATACTAATATTTCCTGCATTATATCTGAAATATCATTAGAGTCAAAACGTGCACTTATTATAGCGTTAGCTCCCATTTCACTGGCGTGTTCTATAACTCTTTCAATAGCTTCGTCCCTAGAATGAGCCATCATCTGAACGTATTCTTTTATCTCCCCTCCAAACATGGATCTTATACCGGCACCTATCTGACCGCCAACACCCCTGCTTCGCACGGTAAGACCATAAACAAATCCGTGAGTTCTAACAATTTCATACCCCGGCACATAATTTGAACTAACAATTATAAATTCGTCTATTGAAACCATAAATCTACACCTCCTAAGACATATATATAATTTTAGTCTAACTAAAATAAACTTAAAGTTATCCTTAAATTAATTACTGAATTATACATATAATTTACAATATATTAACAGATGAAGATTACAGTAACTCCTAGTGGGATGGTGAAAAAAAATGGATGGAATGAAGGTACTTATCGCTGATAAGATAAATGAAAAAGGAATTAACGAGCTTAAAGAAGTTGCTGAGGTAATTGTTCAAACTGATATAACCAATGAAGAGCTTATAAACTCTATCAAAGATTTTGATGCCATAGTAGTGAGAAGCAGAACCAAAGTTACTCGAGAAGTTATAGAAGCTGCCAGCAAACTCAAAATAATCGCCAGAGCGGGTGTAGGTGTGGATAACGTGGATGTTCAGGCAGCTACTGAAAAAGGGGTAATGGTAGTGAATGCTCCAGAATCGACTTCCATAACTGTAGCTGAACATACAATGGGTATTATATTGTCTCTAGCCCGTAAGATATCCATCGCCGACAAATCGGTGAAGGATGGAAAGTGGGAGAAAAATAGATTTATGGGCATGGAACTCGCAGGAAAAACCTTAGGTATAGTCGGAATGGGACGAATTGGAAGCCAGGTAGCTACCCGATGCAAAGCTTTTGCCATGGAAATACTCGTATCCGATCCGCTTATAACAGAATCCACTGCTTCAAAACTAGGTGTAAGTGTAGTTGACTTGGAAACTCTACTTAAAAATTCGGATGTAATAACCATCCATGTTCCTCTCACTGCTGAAACCAAGCACTTCATATCTATGAAAGAATTTGAAATGATGAAGGAAAATGCATTTATTGTTAATTGTGCTAGGGGAGGTATTATAAATGAGGATGACTTATATGATGCTTTATCTCAGGGTAAAATAGGAGGTGCAGGTTTGGATGTATTTGAAAAAGAACCTCCGGAAGATAATCCACTTTTGACTCTGGATAATTTAGTCGCTACACCACATATCGGTGCTTCTACAAGAGAAGCGCAACGTGATGCTGCAATAATTGTTGCTAAAGAAATTAAAAAGGTTTTCAACGGGGAACCCCCTAAGAATGTTATTAACATGCCAGTGTTGGATCCTGAATCTTTTCGAATTATAAAACCTTACCTTGAATTAATGGAAAAACTTGGTAAATTTATGATACAGACTGCTAAAGGTCATATAATCGAAATTGATGTGACTTACTGCGGTGAATTAGCAGAATTTCCTAAGCAGGATATTTTAACCCGGACGATGCTTAAAGAAGTATTAAAACCTATACTTGGACAGATAAATCTGGTAAATGCTCAAAGCATTGCGGAAGCTAGAGGTATTATAGTTGTCGAGGGTAAAAGATGTGATTCAAAAGGATATGATAGTCTGATTAGAATTGGAATGAAATCTGAGGGTAATAGTGTAACTGTTGAGGGAGTCTTCACTAAAGAACCGTTAATAGTAATGATCAATGATTATAAAGTGGATGTGGAAACTGAGGGAACCATGCTTATAACTTCTTATAAGGATATACCTGGCGTAATAGGGGTTATAGGTGTTAAATTGGGAGAATATGGTATAAACATTGCTAAAATGCAGGTAGGTAGGAAATCACCTGGTGGGGAAGCGGTGATGGTAGTGAAAGTAGATCAGAATATCCCTGAGAATGTATTAAGGGGATTAAAAAAACTGGAATATGTGTATGATGGAGTTGCAGTGAATTTATAAAAAACCTTAAAAAAAATTTTATAGAATCTAAATTCAAACTTCTTTTTTTAAAATATTTATCTCTATTTATAAAATATTTTAGACTATAATAAAATCTATTCGTTCACCAAAACTGTTATAAGCAACAATGCTATTCTCGTCATAGGGTTGTGAGATTATTAAGTGGAAAACCCCATTTTTAGAGAAGAAATATAAGTCAGCATTGGAAGGGTTAGCATTGTATCCGGGGTGGCTGTGAACAGAACCCACAGCATCGCCAACAAGTGGCATCATAAACACCTTCATTACAGCACCTTGGTTAGAAGTCTCTCCCGGAAGGAATATGAGGCCTGTAATGTGTAAAATCTCTTCTTTAACTTTTCCTTCAAGTAAGGCTACAAATTCATTAGGATAAGCCTCTTGAGCAATCTGTAGCATCTCATTTACTACTTCTTGATCTATGTGCACTTCATGAAAAATTTTTTTATTAGTTCCAAGGAGATAACTCATTAACCTTTGAAACACACTTTGTTCGGTCATAATTTTTTTTTGAATTTGAATGAAAACTAGTTTTTACAAAAATACATATTTAAATAGGAAAGTTTTTATCAATAAATTTTATAATATTTGGTTTACATGGAAGAATTCTTCATTAAAAACTGGCAGTTTCCAATCCGTGATGGGTTTCCATCTTTTAGACATGACTTCTTCATTGATTATTGGGTTATATCCTTGTATTATCATTTCTTCTCGGTAGATACCTATTCCTCTTCGTTGCCAGAGCGGTATGTCTGCAATATTCATGTCCTGTTCAAATAGTATATCGTGAATCTGGTTGCTTTTCTTTTTATATAAAATTTGGATGGCCTTATCTTTTCCATATTCTCGGCGTAGTGTCCAGTAGGCATATCCGTTTAGACAGTTTACCCAAGCTTTATCCTGCCTGTATTTGAAATATTTTACTGTTTCTGCTGAATTTAAGAGAATTACACGCGAATCAAAGGATATAGGTTTTATGAAGATTTCTGGATTTTCAAATATTTTAGAAAATTCCTTATTGTTTATAATATTACTAGTAAAAGTTCCCGATATGAAACTGGCAAATATTGAATCCATTTTTTCCAAACGTCCCCTGAAGGGTATTTCGTTTAGTAGAATGTTTATTTCATCGGAGAATGTGTAAATTAAGCTTGGAGAGAATTCCTGAAAAAAGTCATGGCACGTTTTTACCATAATTTTTACAAATTCTAAATCATAGGGCTTTTCAAGTTCTAGATTATGGGAAAGTTGGGAGAAATTTCTTCCATCAATTCTTATAACTATTTTTGAGCAGCAAGGGACTTTTAAATTTGAGAACATCTCACATTCATTCATTATCATTTTTCTAAAACTATATTATTTTTGTATTAGATAATTTTTTTGAAGTCTAAAAAATTTTCTAATTTTATAATTAAAAAAAGTAGATTATTTTAATGAATTGTTAAGTGCCTATCCTTAAATTCTCATTCAAACTTTTAAGAAGTTTAATTGCAGAATAAGCTGCTAAAACACTTGTCTTTGGATTTATAGCGCATCTCATATTTTGAGTGATTGTTTTAATTTCTCCAAAGTCGCCTACAACATGCACATAATGACTGTTGCGATCCACGTTTGGGTCAGCTATAATCTTCACATTTACTTCTTTATTACAAGCAATACTTAGGGCAGCAGCCACATTAATGTTCATGGGAAATTTACGTACTGCATCTCTAGCTTCACCTTCGTATAATATGGTTTCTTTATCAGCTGAAATTCCAAGTGATTTAGGAGGTTTTCGCGTAACCAAACTTACTTCCCTTATTTTACCTATGGAAGCAGCTTTAATGCCATCCAAACCTACAATGGCTCCCGATGGTGCGTATATTCGGGAATTATTTTGTCTAGCTATATTTTCCAAATTTTCTCTAAGTTTTAAATCCATTAATGCCCCTATACTCATGATGATGACATCTTTTCCATTTTTAAGGATTTTTGGGATGATATCCACCACTGCTTGGGGTGATGCAGCTTCAATAACAAGATCAACGTGGTCTAACATATCTTTTATATCTAAGACCACTCTACCATCTACTTGGGATGCTAGGTTTTCCGCTCTTTCCATATCCCGGTCATAAAAAAAATTTAGATCTACACCTAGCTTTCCTTCCACGGCAAAATTAGTGATTATATTAGCTATGGCGCCGCATCCTAATATCCCTACCTTCATTTTGGATTTCTTCCTACTGGGGGAGTGTTGATGTTGATGTTTCAGTTATTTCAGGGCTTATTAGTAAAATATCCCCTACAGCTTGAACTCTATCGTAGGCAACATCTATAGTTCCTTCTTCCTGTAAAGGTCTTATTTCATCTCTTTCTGGAACTATATTTATGGTTGTTTTTATAACATCTCTAAATCCAACGCTTTTTTTTTCATTGCTTGTTGCTACGGTTTTTAAAGTTGAAACTCTGCCCTTTTTGATATTTAGTACCACATCTTGGATTCTTCCAACATATTTTCCCCTGGTTGTATATACATCTAAATTGTACAGGGATGATAATTCTACCATTTTACCACCTATTTCTTTGTTGTTTGTATCTTTTCTATCTTCTACTTAAAGAAGATTGCCCTTTAGAGCACTTATTATGTAACTAAATGTATAATGTAAAATATAATCAAATTATATCTAAATAAACTTAAAAATCTCCATAACACTTAAACTTTATGACCGAGAGGAGTCGATCATTTAAATAATATATAATATATATTAATATATAAGATTAATATATTACTTTAATATATTCAGAGAATTATAAATCGGAAGCTATTTTTTCTATAAAAATCATTTTTTTATTACAAACTTTTTGAAAAAATATATATAATGGAGGTAATCATATAGCAAGGTCTTTTCTTTCCGTAACAGATGTTACACAAAAAGAGCTTTACTACATTTTTGATGTTATCAAAACCCTTAAAAAATCCATAAAGGTGCGTAGACCACTTAAAAACTTGGAACAAATGGTAGCTGGGCTACTTTTTGAAAAACCTTCCACACGTACAAGGACGGCCTTTGAAGTAGCTGTTCTTCGTTTAGAGGGGAAAGCAATATATTTAGCATCAGAAAATTTGCAAACAAGTAGGAACGAATCCATAAAGGATACTGCTCGAATTTTAGGTGATTATTTAGACATTATCATTGCCAGAGTTTACGAGCATAATACTGTCTTGCAATTATCGCAATATTCTAATATTCCGGTAATTAACGGTTTAAGTGATCTTGAGCATCCTACGCAAGCAGTAAGTGATCTTTACACCATCTACGAACGTCAAGGATCACTTCATGGTTTGAACCTAGCATATGTAGGTGATGGCAATAACGTTTGTAACTCATTGCTTTTAGGTGCAGCATTGACTGGAATGAATATGACTGCAGCTTGTCCTCCGGGATACCAACCCCCAAATCAAATCGTGAAAAAAGCTATTGAAATGGGTAAATCAACTGGAAGTCAGATTTCGATTGTGGAGAATCCACAGAAAGCTGCTGGTAATGCAGATATTCTTTATACAGATGTATGGGTGAGTATGGGCGAAGATATAGAAAAAGAACAACGTATCAAGGCTTTTCAGGGTTATCAGATTAATTCAGCACTTTTAGAAACGGCATCTTCAGGGGCAGTAGTNNGGCCGTTCAATGGTTTGGTCTCAAGCTGAAAATAAACTTTATAGTGCAGCTGGTATATTAGACTTCATTTGTAATGAAAATTAATATTTTAATAAGGTAAATAAAATGGCTGTAAAAGTAAATGCAGAATGGGATCGCTTAAAAAAAGTATTAGTCCACACACCAGGGATGGAAATGTATTTTGGGCTTCTTGACCCATATTCATCACTTTATGAAAGAGCTTTCAGCCAATCAGATGCATTGAGAGAACATGAACTTCTATTATACACATTAAAACATGAATTTAAAGTAGATGTGATTCCCCTCAAGGATACTATCATCTCTAATGCCGAAAAAAGTACAGCTATTCGAGAGAAGTTAGTGAAATTTGCCCAGGATACTATCTCCCTTAATGGAAATAAACTGGAAGTTAAGCAAGCCCGGGAAGAAATGAATAAAAATAAGAATAAGTTAGATTCAGATTATTATTTCAATACGGTGCTTCTCAACCCCTGCATTGGATTAGAGTCAAGTGAAGGAATTAGGATGATTCAGCTTAAGGTTACTGAAAGAGAACCTCTTTCTAACCTTTATTTTATGAGAGATCAGCAAACAGTGACTGATAAAGGACTAATAGTTTCAAAAATGTCCAAACCACAAAGACAGAGGGAAACTCTCCTTACTAAATTTTTTTGGCAAATTCTCAAACAACCAATAGTTCATGAAATACAAACTCCAGGCACTTTTGAAGGTGGTGATTTCATGCCAATGGGAGAATTCGCACTGATAGGTATGGGGGATCGTACCAATCGAAAAGGAGTAGAACAAATGTTAGATCATGGTGTAGGGTACGATGAGATAGGTGTTGTTCACCAGCCTAATCATCCCCTTATACCTGGTGATAATAGAGATCCGATGGTGAATATGCATCTCGACACATACTTTAACATAGTTTCTAAGGAAGTTGCAGTTGGTTGTGAACTTTTACTTGAAAATGCTTTGGTAGAAATTTATCATCAAAGTAATGATGGTTACATAAAAACTTCAGAAGAGATGAATCTTCGTGATTACTTAATATCAAAAGATTTTGATATTATCAACATTAAAACTTTGGAACAGATGGCTTATGCATCTAACTTTCTTTGTATACGAAATGGAACTATCCTAGCAGTTGAAGTAGACCGTGTTGTAAAAAATGTATTAGAAAAGCTTAGAGCAAAAGCCATAACAGAACCATATCGATATAAAAAACTATTTAATCAGGCTAAGAAAGATTACCGGGAGCTTCGTTTGCAGGGACAATTCTTTCCTCACAAAAAGGAGATCTACCAGCACGATATAGATGCTTATCCGTTAAATCTGGTTAACCTTACTGGAGGATATGGTGGGGCTCATTGTATGTCATGTGCATTAAAACGTGGCTAAAAAAAATTAGAAAGTCCATTCATTTAAACTAATTTGGGTTAAATCGATAAAATGGAGAAAATATGGAGATAGAAAAAGAATGAACAGAACTATGGTGGTTTCTTTAGGTGGAAATGCTATTCTCAAGCATACAGAAAAAGGTACAGCCCAGGAACAATTTGAAAATGTTAATGAAACCTGTCATTATATTTTAGAATTAATAAAGGAAGGTTATCATATTGCCATCACTCATGGTAATGGACCGCAGGTTGGTGATATTCTTTTGGCATATGATCTGGCTAAAAACACCCTACCTCCAATGCCTTTAGATGTTTGTGTAGCACAGTCCCAAGGCATGATAGGTTATATGCTTCAATTATCTTTAAAAAACATGCTGAAGAAACTTCAAATGAATAAATCAGTGGTAACTCTGCTTACCCAAACTTTAGTTCATCAAGAAGATTCCCAGTTTGAAAATCCTACTAAACCCATCGGTCCTTTCTACACGGCCTTAGAAGCAACAAAACTACGAAAAGAGCGAAATTGGATTATTGTAAATGATAGTGGAAGAGGTTACCGAAGAGTAGTTCCTTCACCAATTCCAATAGGATTTGTTGAAGAAGGAAGTATTAAAACTTTATTTTTGGAAGGAACTATAGTTATAGCTTCTGGCGGGGGAGGCATACCCGTGGTTATAAAAGAGGATGGAATGCTTCAAGGTGTTGAAGGTGTGATAGATAAAGATCATGCCGCCTCCCATCTTGCATCACTAATCGAAGCTGAAATATTACTTATTCTTACTGATGTTGAAAAAATATCATTATATTATAATACTCCAAGTCAAAAATTTATAAATAAAATGACAACAACCCAAGCTAAAAAATATCTTAAAGAAGGCCAATTTCCTGAAGGAAGTATGGGACCTAAAGTAAGATCAGCAATAAATTTCCTAGAGAAAGGAGGTAAAAAGGTAATCATAACTTCCTTAGGACATGCAGTTGATGCAGTGAAGGGTGATGCGGGTACTACTATTACTTTAAGTTAAAAAAAAATAAGAATTAATTTTTAAGGTGAATCAAAAAAATGTGGGATACTAGTAAAGATTACAGACTTTTGGTGGCAGAGAAATCAGTGGAACTATTCTTAAGAACTATTGAAGGGGCAAATTTTCAGGGAAAATGGAATAAAAAGAAAGCAGTAACTACTGCTCGAGATATGCTACCAGAAATACAATCACTTTATTACAGCTATCTGACTCCAGAAGAAATCTCAAAAACACCCCAAATAAATTCTTTAGAAGAAAAGGTAAAAGAAATAATTAATGATCTAGGAGGCGAAGCATGGTACCATCAATTTTTAGGATTTGTAAAAAGAGACGAGAAAAGTAAATTAGAGGAATCCATAGCTAAAATCAAATTTTTTATAAATACAATTTATGGCATTAGAAGAAGATTATCTCTTGGAGAAATAAACGATCCCATAATAGGTATTGATATTAAAACAGGAATAGTTTCAAGTATAAGTAATCATCCTAAGATGAATCAACTGCTTATATGTAATCTTAACTTGGGTAAGAGGGCCATAAAAGTAGTAACTAATGATTTAACTGTTAAAGAAGGTGATCATGTGGCATTAACATTACTTCCTCCTGCAGAATTTTGTGAAACTACCAGTGAAGGCATGTTTTTAGGTGTAGATGGGAGAGTTTTGAAAGATGTAAATGGTGAACTTGGGAATATTCCTCACGGTATTCCACTTAAGGCTTTAAATGATACTCGAAACTTTGTGGAATCATTTTTAAATAAAAAATAGTAATTAATTTTTTTTTATAAAGAAATTTATTTTAATTCATCCAATAATTACCAGTTTAGAACAGGTCATATCCTCCACCGCATATTTTACACCTTCTTTTCCAATGCCACTCATTTTAAAGCCTCCAAAAGGCATGTTATCTGTGCGAAAAGTTGATTCTTTATTTATAAGTACAGTGCCAGCATCTATAGATTTCACAGCTCTCTTAGCTTTCTCTATACTTTCTGTGAATACAGAAGCCTGCAGACCATATGGTGTATGATTAGCCATTTTGAAAGCTTCATCAACATCATCAACTCTTATTATAGGTGCTATTGGCCCGAAAGTTTCTTTACATACTAATTCCATATTAGGGAATACTCTATCCAGAACTGTAGGCTCATAAAAGGCACCATTACGTTTCCCTCCACATAAAAGTTCAGCACCATCATCTAAAGCATTATTTACTCTATTTTCAACTTTTAAAGCTGCTTCTTCATCTATTAATGGTCCAACATCTGTTTTTGAATTTAAGGGATCTCCCACCTTTAGTTTTTTGGTTTCTGACACTAATTTATCTGTAAATTCATCAAAAACACCCGTTTGGATGATAATTCTTTTTACAGCTATGCATACCTGACCAGCGAATACATAAGAACCTCTAACTGCAGCAGTAACTGCATTATCTATATTCGCATCATCTAAAATTACAAGAGGATCATTTCCACCTAATTCAAGTGTCAGCTTTTTAACTCCTGCCTTTTGGGCAATGGACTTTCCCGTGGTAACGCTTCCTGTAAAAGATATTTTATTAACTAGGTTATTGGTAACCATTTCATCACCGATGACCATACCAATTCCTGTTAAAGCGTTTAAAGCACCATCGGGCAGGTAAGGGGCCATTAATTTTACTAGCTTCAAAGCTGCTAGAGGAGCTTTATGTGATGGTTTTGTTACTACCGTATTTTTAGCAGCTATAGCTGGGGCTATTTTATGCATTGCTAAGTTTACAGGGTAATTAAAGGGAGTTATAGCACTTAACACGCCTACTGGTATTTTTATTGTGAATCCTAGGATTTTACTACCTCCAATACCAGCATCTAAGGGTATAGTTTCACCATATATCCTTTTAGATTCTTCTGCTGCAAATAATAATGTATCCAATGAGCGTTCCATTTCAAATTTGGAGTCCCTGATGGGTTTCCCAGTTTCCTTAGTTATGATCGTTGCAAATTCATCTAGGCTTTTGGATAAATCATGATGGATGTCGTAGAGTATTCTGGAGATTCTACGTGAGGAAATATCTTTCATGGCTTTTTTAGCATTATTAGCGGCATGAATGGCTTTTTTAGCATCCTCCCGTTTTCCAAATGGTACGGTGTCGATGATTGAGTTGTTTGCAGGATTTATAACATTGATTTTTTTATCTTTGTCGATTAAATTTCCATTTATAAGCATTCTCATTCGATTAAACCTGTTCTTTTATTCTAATTTATTTCCCGAAATATTCAATTCATTAGAAGTCCGATAAAAAAAATAATTCTTGTCATTATTATTTCTTAATTGTTAAAAAAAAAGAATTTCTTTATGTAAAATTTATTAATTTTGGGAATAATAAATAATATGTAATTTTTATTAATGATTGAAATCATTATTCAAATTTTGGATACTGGTAGTAGTATTATTTAGTTGACTGTTATTGTTACTTCCATTAAAGGCGGTGCTATTTAAACCATGAAGATAATGATTATATGCTAATAATGCAATTATTGCAATGACTATTATGCCTCCAAAAATTAGAATAAGTTCTGCTGAGACTTGTGCATATTCTTCGATTAATATTTTCATTTAAATCTCCCTAAAATCCTAATACCATTGGTGCAACTGTTTTTACAACATAAAATATTGCGAAAGCTGCTGGAGCTAAAATAAGAGCATATTTCACTCCTTTACGGGCACTACCATATAAAACAATGCCAATTAAAAGTCCGGCTATTATTGAGTGGATTATTATATAACCGCCGGCTGCGGTTGCTGCAGCGTCTAACAGGGGATCAGCCTTTCCTAAAGCTCCAATAAATGATGAATAAGTCATAATCATCCCCAAAGCGAATGGAGCAGCAATTAAAGCCGCGACAAGTAGAAACATGACTGACATCATCACGTTAGCTCTTCGTTCACGTTTTAAAGCTAACACGGCCCTTAAATCTTCAGCAACAGTTTCTATAACATCTGATAAACTTCCTCCAACCCGCCTTCCTTCCAATATCATCCTGAAAGTCCTATCTAAATTTTTAGATTTTAAACGCTCCCCCATAGATGTTAATGCAGATTCAAAGGTGCTACCTAATTTTATTTCGATTACAGCCCTTTTAAGCTCGTCAACTAAAGGTCCTTTACCCTGTCTGGAAATATCCTCCAAGGCAGTTTCAATACCTACTCCTGATCTTAAAAGAGATGCTATCTGTCTTAAAAAATCAGGTGTGCCTTGTTCTATACTATCCACACGACGTTCCATCATAAAAAATATCCAAGCAAAAATTACTATTCCCGGCAGTAAAAATCCTATTAATCCTCCAATAAGGGGATTAATACCTAGTACAGAAAATAAAATAAAGATTACTAAACCCATTAATATACCGGCTAAAAGCACTAATGTTATAAGCTCCGAAGCCTTGACATATAAACCCGATCTTACTAAGTTTTCCTGTAAAGTAACCGCGTATCTTTCAGGTATTATGTTTTCCATGACCTGAGTTAAGGGTGATAATGCTGGGGGGATAATTGCCATTTTTTTTACCACCTAAATGGGATATGTAAATTAATTCTATTTTTTAAGTATATATAGTTCAGTATATAATTCATTAAGGTTATTAAACGTATACTATTATGTTCAATTATTTATAAAAAATTTTATATTTAAATAATCGTGATAAATAAAGAGTACTCCAAAAACAGGTTTTTTTATAGTGTTATTTCTGTTTTTATTTTATTTAAACGCACCGCATTTTTCTTTATAAGTACTACGTCCTCTATTCTCACTCCAAATTCATCTTTAATATAAATTCCAGGTTCAACAGTAATAACCATTCCTTCTTGAAGTTTACTTTTATCACTCTGTGATAATAAAGGTTTTTCATGTACTTCAAGACCTAAACCATGTCCTGTTGAATGTATAAAATTACTTCCATAACCATAATCTTCTATAACTTTCCTGGCAACCTTATCCACATAGGAAGCTTTTATACCTGGTTTTATAACTTTAATTGCTTTTTTTTGAGCTTCCAAAACAATTTCAAATAGTTCAGCTTGTTTTTCATTTTTTATTATGGTTCGAGTTGTATCAGAACAGTAATTATTATATACAGCTCCCCAATCAATAACCACGGGAAATTCCAATTTATTCAATGTTACAGTAGCGTGTGGAAGGCTTGATCTTACTCCTGATGCAACAATAGTGTCAAAAGCAGGTTTTATAGATCCTTCCATTTTCATATTAAATTCTAATTCTGCAGCAATTTTATTTTCAGTTTCAAAAATCTCGGTATTCATTAATGAATTTTCAGCAATTTTAATAGCATTTTCAATACATTTAACTTCGTAATCCGCCTTTATAATGCGGGAAGACTCTACTACATCTGTTAACTTGGTTTTAAAGTCATTACAAATTTTCTTATAAGTGAATACAGATAATGAATTTTCAATTCCTACAGTACCTTGCAAAGTTTTTTTGACTTCGTTTAGAGACTTCAGTTCCGCTACTTGAACTTTGGATTGATTCAAAGCATTATCTATTTCCATTTTAGATGTAAATAGCACTGCATCATCTTTTAATATTAGAATGGATGAACTAGAAGGTTTAAAGCCAGATAAATAAGCTATATTTTCCGGTTTAAAAATAATTAGAGAATCGATCTCTTGGCTGTGCATAGCATCTATTACATCTTTAAAATCCATTTGAAAAACCTTTAAAATATCTTATTATTCTCAAATTTTACTCCCTATTTATATAGTTCCTTTTTATTTCTAATTTAATTTTCTCCATAACATCAGCGGGAATTATACGTGGTATTGGTTGAGGAATATAACCAAAATCAGGGTCATCGAATATTAAACCTCCAAATTTAATTTCACTTTGGTAACGGGGTATAAAATGCCAATGAATCTCTGGAGTAGGATCATCATCCCTAAATGCAGCATTTTTAAAGCAACTCCAATTATAAAGATCCGGATGGAAAGTTTCATTTAAACTAGTTTCTAGTTTCCGGACTAAAAATTTGAAATCATCCCATTCGGAGTCTTCCAGTTCAGATAAACTTTGGCATTGTCTTTTAAGTGCCACTACACAAGTTCCTAGAAATCTTTGGCTGGGTGCTAAGAAGATCATCCAGTAAGGTGTTTCCTCAATAAGATCACCATAGCCTCCCGTTCGACAATATTCGCATTTTACTGTCATTTTTTTAGATACCTCCTTTTCAAACTAATTAGCTCCTATTTGATGGTATATGGCCTTAATGAATTAATATTATTTATGAAAAATTAGAAGTAAAAATGTTATATATAAACCAATTAATACTAGTTTTATAACTTGATACAAAAACTATTATATGGTAAAGAACATGGTTTTAAAATTATGGTAAAATTCACAGCTAGAGAAGTCAGGGATATATTAATATCAATGATAGTTATTGCTTTGATATTCGCTTACATATTTAGTGGACGGAATCTTTCAAACCCTAACTTCATATCATTAATACCAATCACATTCATAGCAGTTGGATTAGGTTTTGTTTTACATGAACTGGCTCATAAATTTGTTGCCATCCGATACGGATTCTGGGCTGAATATAAATTATGGGCTGAAGGCTTAATACTGGCAGTTATCGTTGCAGTAGCATTAGGATTCGTTTTCGCAGCACCAGGTGCAGTTTACATCCATGGAAACTATATATCCCGGGAACAAAATGGTAAAATATCCTTAGCCGGACCAGCAACTAATATAATTCTGGCAGGATTGTTCTTTTTAATGATGTATTATTTTTCATCATTCCAGTTACTCTTACAATTAGGTTTCTTAGGTTTTTGGGTAAATAGTGTATTAGCATTATTTAACCTCATTCCAATTAGCATATTTGACGGTGCTAAAATATTCAGATGGAATCCATTAATATGGGTTGTAATGGCGGTTGTTGCATTTATAATGGTATTATATTCATTTTCAGGATTATTTTCAATTTAATTTATGATTCCAAAATTTTTTTGGGGGATATATAAAAAAGAATTCAGATAATAAAATATTTTATAATATATTTATTTCAAAATATAAAATCGATATCAACTAGATGATAATATAATATTTCAGGATAGTAATAAAAGAGGATATTTTTAATGTTAAAAGAGGTCCCTATTAAATATTTTGGATGCACTCACAGGTCAATTCCCCCTAAACAAACAATTGAAAATGTTGAGGGAAAACTCAGAAGAGTAGGGGTTACCAGAATAGCAGAAATTACACATTTGGATCGTTTGGGAATACCAATTTATTCTGCAATAAGACCGGGAGCAGCAGAGGGTGCCGTAAGCATATATGCTGGTAAAGGAGCTACAAAAAATCAAGCCAAAGCCTCTGCTATGATGGAAGCATTTGAAAGATATTCTGCTGAAATAAATGAATCCGATTATAGAACAAAATTTGAATTAGGGATATTTAAAGAATTAAAGTATGCTATAAATCCCGAAGAATTAGTTTTATCATCTCAATTACCATTTGAAGTAGGAGAAATTCAGTTAGATTGGGTTAAAGCAGTGAATATAACTGATGATCATGAATATTTTATCCCAGCAAATGCTGTCTACCATCCTTACATTACTTCAAAAAGTGTTTCATTATTCAAATCTAACACTAATGGATTAGCATCTGGAAATAATATCGAAGAAGCTATATTCCATGGAATTATGGAAGTCGTGGAAAGGGATGCTTGGAGTATTTTTGAGGCCAAAAAAAAACCTAAAAGTGAAGTAAATTGTGAAGAGGTGAATAATCCTATAATTAGGAATATATTGGACAAATTCTCCAAAGTAGGGATTGAAGTTAAATTGATAGATTTAACTGCAGATATTGATATCACCACTATAGCTGCAGTTTCAGATGATACTATACTTAAAGATCCTGCTTTGTTAACATTAGGAATAGGTACCCATCTTGATCCTGAAGTAGCCGCTATAAGAGCTCTAACTGAGGTTGCACAGAGTAGAGCTACCCAGATTCATGGAACAAGGGAAGACACCACTCGAGCTGTTTTTATGAGAAAAGCAGGTTATAAACGTATGAAAAAGATAAATAAACACTGGTTTGGAGAGTCTAAAAAGCTTATTAATCTTTCAGAAATCAAAGATAAATCAAGAAGATCTTTTAAAGACAATATAGATACTTCAATTAATTTAATTACAAAAAAAGGTTTTAATAAGATTTTATATGTGGATTTAACTCGTTTTGAAATTCAGATACCTGTCGTGAGGGTTTTAATACCCGGTTTAGAGGTATACTCGGTGGATCGGGATCGGATGGGTAAAAGACTTATTTAAATCTTATTTTAAGCGAAAATTTAATAAATTTTTTTTAAATATTTAATTAAAAACTAATTTTATCACGTAAACATTTCATATTATAGATCTGGTGTATAAAAAATGAAACAAGTCATTATTATGAGAGGTGATCTCTCTATAAGCAGAGGTAAAATAGCTGCACAGACTTGTCATGCTAGCTTAGGTTCTTATAAACGTGCAGATGAGAAAATAATAAAAAAATGGGAAAGAGAAGGTGGAAAAAAAGTTGTGGTTAAAGTCAATGATTTAAAAAAACTTTTTGAAGTTTATGAATTAATTAAAGCAACTGATATCCCATACTTTCTAGTTCAAGATGCAGGTCATACAGAATTACCCGAGTCAACCATCACTTGTCTGGGAATAGGTCCAGATGAAGATGAAAAGATAGATAAGATAACCGGAGAGTTTAAACTACTTAAATAAATTTAAACATGGATTTGAATAGATTATGAAATGGGTGATTAAGGTAGGGGGAAGTCTTTTCCCGGATTATGCGGTTAAACTCTGCAAAAATTTGGTAGGTAAAAATGTTATCGTTATCTGTGGAGGAGGGATTCTAGCAAATCTTTTAAGAGAATATGATAAAAAAATCGGTTTTTCCAATACGATTACTCATAAAAGTGCTATACTATGCATGGATATTCTTGGATTGCTCTTGGCTGATAAAGTAGCGGATGCTGAAGCAGTTTATTCATTTAATCTTGCTCAAAAAGTTTTAGATGCAGGAAAACTTCCAATTTTGATTCCTTCAAAATTTATGGAGAATCAGAATTCATTGGAGCATTCTTGGCGTGTTACTTCTGATTCAATATCCCTTTATATAGCACATCAATTAAAGGCTAAACTATTAATAGCAACAGATGTAGATGGAATATATACCCAGCAGCCATCTCAGGATGGTGCGGAATTCATCAAACATATTGAAGCAAAAAAACTACTAGATTTTGGTGAAACATCGGTTGATGAAGTTTTAGGAGAGCTTTTAATCCGATACAAATTAAATTGTTATGTTATTAATGGAAAATACCCTGAAAGGGTTATTTCTATAATTGATGCTAATAATATCAAAAAAACAAAATATACACTTATTGGAGGAATTTAAAAAATGACTAAAATGGAATGTACATCATGTAAACAAGAGATATCCCCAGTAGAGACTTGTGTTAAATTTGAATGCCCAGAATGTGAAACAATACTCTACAGATGTCAGAAATGCAGAACTTTTGGACATCTGTATACTTGCAAATGTGGATTTAAAGGACCATAAATACTTATTTTTTATTTAATCTATACTTATTTTTGAAAATTCAATTAAATCATATTATAATTATGATATAGAAAAAATTTTTTTTGGGAGGTTCAAAAAAAATGGGTGAAGTAGTAGCTACTATAAAATTAATGCCGGATAGTCCTGATATTGATATTGCGAAAATAAAGGTTGAAGTAGAAAAATCAATTCCTGAAGAGGCTGAACTTCATAAAATTGAGGAAGAACCCATAGCATTTGGTTTAATAGCACTTAATGTGATGGTTGTTGTAGGTGACATTGAAGGTGGAACAGAGAAAGTCGAAGAAGCACTCTCTAAAATTGAAAATGTAGGCAGTGTCGAAGTAGTAGATGTAAGAAGATTAATGTAAATATGTTTATCAACTAGATTATCACTTTTCATTAAATTTCTCATTTTTTTTATTATTATTTTTTTTACAGAAAATAATTATTTTTTTTTTAACTAATTTTTTTGTATAAAAAAATAGAAAAATATTTTTTTTTGAATGAAATTATGCATTTAGAGTATCAATACTTCTTCACAGATGTCCTTAACTGCATCCACAAAATTTCTTGGATCAATTCTAGGAAAGGTATCTACCAGACAAACATTAAATTGATTATTAAAAACAGTGCCTAATTTTTTGACATCCAAACAATAAACCTCAAAATTATTACCAGAAGCGATTAAACCTTTCTTATTATTGGATACTTCTAAAGGAAACCCGTTTAACTCTAAGTTAATTATAGTATTTTCCACAGCAGGATACCAGAGATCATTGAATATAACCTTTCCTACACCAGCTTTTAGAGCAGCTATTCCAAGAGTTCCAGGTCCGCAGGTACAGTCGAGAACTGTTGGTTTGTCATATTTGTCTAAAATTTTTTTTAAATGCTTTATTTTTGGGGATAATGGTTTTGGGAACTCTATATGTATTTGGCTCTGATATTTGTAGATGCATATGACATCCCATGGTGTATATATAATGTCACATCTAACATCACAGCCCGCCAGCACTTTATATGTATGTGGATTGGATGTAGAGTTCTTAATGCCTACAATATCCTTTATATATCCTTTTAAAACTCCTTTAACTTCGGGTATTTTTTTTAATATTTCATCTGCACATGTTTTATTCATCTCTTCTGAGAGTATAACCAGGGAATCTTCTGGAAGATAAGGAACAGATTCGGTGGGATAAGCAGGTGTTATAAGAGGCACACAGACATTTCTAAGGTTAGATTCTTTATTTTTCAATCCATATTCCATCATTATTTTCAGAATGTGAGCCATTACTATGTCTAAATGACGTTTACCGCAATTTCTGCATTTTCCAAAACTTCTATCTAAAATATTTAGATTCAACTGTGAGTTTAAGGGTGTGTATTTTTTCAGTTTGAATTCAATGCACTCATTGCAGGATGAATATAAATATTTGGAATATTCCAGAATTTGAAGAGCAGGTTTTAGGCAATCACTTCCGCATTTACATCTTAAGTCCATATACTTAAATATTATGAGATTACTTTAATATAAATAGTTGAGAATTATGAAGGACAAACGGAAAGAGATAATTAGGGATCTGTTAGGGGACTTTGCTGAAGATGGTGGGGATGAGGATGAACGTACTGAGATAGATGAAGTTGAGAATTCTAAAAAGAGTAATTTTGGTTTGGATGATGATGAGGCTTTTAAATTAAATAAGATCATGAAGAAGCCTTCCAAACGATCCAAAAAGGTTAAAAAAGTTTCCGATGTAATGAAACCGGAGATAATAGAAGAGGGATTAGTGCCTAATTATAATGTGAGTATTCCCAGCTTTTCAACTTATGAAAAAGAGCTTTTCAAGGAAATTCGGGAAAAACTGGTGGAAGTTGCTGTAGCCCAGGATGATTTCAAGGTAGATGAGAATTCTTTTATAACAGAGGTTAAACAATTCCTCCGCACTAAAGGTGTGAGGGATGTGGACCGTCTGTCTGCGCAGATTTCCCAGGAAATGTTGGGTTATGGTAAACTAGATCCTATGATTAAGGACGATGATTTGGAAGAGATCATGGTGATTGGGACTCATAAAAAAGTGTTCGTCTATCATCGAAAAATAGGAATGATGGTTACTAATATTGAATTTGACGATGAATCAGATATAAAGGCCGTTATAGATGTCATAGCAAGACAAGTGAACCGTAGAATAGATCAGCAAACTCCCATATTAGATGCTAGGTTGAAAGACGGTTCTAGGGTTAATGCTACACTCCCCCCAGTTTCTGCAGATGGTCCTACCTTAACTATACGTAAATTTAGGAAGGATCCATTGACTGTTATTGATCTTATAAACTTTAAGACTTTATCATCTCATTTAGCGGGTTTTTTATGGGTTTGTACTGATGGATTTGGTGTGAAGCCATGCAATGCTATAATAGCGGGAGGAACCAGTTCTGGTAAAACAACTACTTTAAACACTATAGCCGCATTTGTACCTCCAAGGGAGAGAATAATCACAATTGAGGATACTCTGGAATTGCAGCTTCCCCACTCTCACGTGTTGCGTATGGAAACCCGCCCTCCTAACATTGAAGATAAAGGTGAATTAACAATGGATACTTTGGTTAAGAATTCTCTACGTCAGAGACCTGATCGGGTGATTGTAGGGGAAGTGAGGGGTAAAGAGGCTATTACCATGTTTACAGCATTAAATACGGGACATTCCGGTATGGGAACACTTCACTCTAATAGTGCCCGGGAAACTATAACTCGACTTGTAAATCCCCCTATGAATGTTCCTAATATCATGATACCTGCCCTTGATTTTATAATAATGGAACAGAGGATGTATCGGCCTGAAGGCGGTTCTATTAGGAGAATCACTGAAGTAGCTGAAGTAGTGGGTATGGAAGAAGGTAATGTACAACTCAACAGGGTTTTTGAATGGAATAACGTCAGCGATAAAGTGGAGTATGTAGGAATAGCTAGTAAAACTTTAAGAGAGATATCAGAATTACGTGGTATTGGAATTACAGAAATCGAAGAGGAAATAGAGAAAAGAAGAGTAATATTAGAGTATATGGCGGATAACAATATACGTTCCATTGATGAGGTCGGGCAGAGCATAAACAATTATTACAAGGATCCAGATAGTATGTTGGAAGAAGCACTGTAAAAAATGTTAATCATTCGAAATCAATAAATTTTTAGATTTTATAGGTTTATAAGCCTACCAAAAATTTAATAGAATTATAGATACTTAAATTGATCCCAGTGAAAGGAAAAAAATGATATAAATGATTTTCGATCTTAAAAAGTTCTTCAACAAAATCGGTAATTTAACGGTTAATTCCAGCCGAAAAGTTGGTGAAGGCGTTCAAATCCCAGTGGATAAAATAAGTGGATTAAACTCAGAGAATGTAAGAATTAGAAGAAAATCAGATGTGGATCAAAAGGTAGAAATTGACAAGGGGTCGGATTCAAAATCTTTATTTAGGCCAAATAAGTCTTCTTCACGAACCATTAAAAAAATGAGGATGGATAAAGAAGAAATAGCTTTATTTAAAGAGTTAGTTGATAAAAAACCGGCATCAGATGGGAAAATAGAAGATGATAAGCAGAAAAAGGAAACACTTCGAAAAGCTTCTTTAGAGGAGATTCTTAAGGAAGAACAAAAAGAAGAACTAGACCCTAGATTAATCATTATTATGGGCTTAATAGCTTTTGCAGTGGTAGTTTTAGCTGTAGTTGTACTAGGCTTTGGAATTGAAATTGGTTTAATATTTGGAATTATTATTTTAATGATGGCTATATTTTTGGTCTTCCTTCCTCAGATGAGGAAGGGACAAAAATCTTCAGAAGCCGCTAAAGAATTACCTTTCGCCCTTAGACAGATGGCCACCGAATTACGTGCAGGTACAGGATTACACGACAGCATGCGCTCTATATCCCTGTCGGGATATGGACCTCTTTCCGAGGAATTCTCCAGGGCACTGGAAGAAATAAGATATGGAGAGACCACAGAGAAAGCCTTAATAGATATGAGTGATAGGATAAATTCAGAAGGATTACAAAGGGCTATTTACCAGATAACTAGAACTTTAAATAGTGGAGGAGATTTAGCTAAGACTTTAAGTGTTATAGCAGATGATACTGCTTATGAGTTACGAATGAAGCTCAAAGATTACTCCCAAAAATTGAATTCATTCACCATGATCTACATGTTCGTAGCAATATTAGGCCCCGTAATTACTATGATTATGCTGTTAGCAGCGTCAACAGTCATGGGCCCACTTATACCACCAATCCTACTATTAATACTGTACCTTTTACTCTTCCCAGCCATTGTGATATTCATGGCCTACATGATCAAAAGACTAGAACCGCAAATATGAAGTAAAAATTTAGAATAAGTAAATAAATATAAATTATTCTATGATGCATTTTATAACTTAAATACCATTTAAATCCCATTAGAAGGGTGATTTAAAATTTTGAATTGTTAAAAACACGAGTATCTAACTGGTTTCATCCATAACTATTATTTCGGGGTTTATAGATAGTATAACGGCAATGGCAACCTTTTTTTCTGTTTCCCACTTAAAAGATGTTGGTGCTTTTTTTCTAATCCACTAATCAATTAACCATTGATAAAGCCTTTTTAACTTTACCAGCGCCATTGGAACCAATGATAGCTGCTTTTTCACCTTTTTTAATCTCAATATTTATATCCTGAAGAGCAGAATTATTTTTTGGATTTTTATATTTTGATGGTGTTGCCTATGAAGCCCATTTGGGGGAAGATGTAAATGGCCATTATTTGTAGACAGACTATTAGTAGTATGGTGGTGGTGATGAAGGAATATTCATTTAAATTTATTTCTTTTTTGTTTAAACTGTAAAGTTGGGATTTATCTGAAAATCCTCTGCTGGCCATACTTAAATAAACATTTTCACCCCGTTCATATGATTTTAAAAACATCATCATAACGGTGTAAGCCACCTGTTTCAACCTCCACATATAAGCGGTTTTTTTGCTGAATATGTCAAAGTTCCTGCTGGTCTGCGCATTAGTTATTTTTCCCAGCTCTTCATAAAACAAGAAAAGAAACCTAATAAAAAGACTGAATATCATAGAGAAATCACGAGGCATTCCCAATCTCCGGAAAGACTCAGCAACCTCCTGCATGGGGCTAATAGAAGATAAAAGCACAATACAGGTTAAAGTAACCACCAATCGTGACAACAGCAGTAATCCAAACATAATGCCCTGATAAGTAATATTTATACCCAAAGGCAACGTATAAAGAACAATACCGCCGTGAACAAATGGTTGCAATACCGCAATAGAACCTCCAAAAGGAATTATAATCAAAACCCTCAAAAACGAATGTTT
>PMWA01000029.1 GCA_003166335.1 Methanobacterium sp.
ATTAAAGATTTTAAATGGCCACCCAACATTGCAGGTACTATAAATAGAATTCCCGAACCCATTATGAGAGGATTATTAAATCTTATGTGGTCAAGACCAGCTATTGATTCGGAAAATTGCATTAAATGTGGTAAATGCATTGAAAGCTGCCCAGTTAACGCTATCACCAATGATGTACTTATCCCAGATTTTGATTACAGTAAATGCATTAATTGTCTTTGTTGTATGGAAATGTGCCCAGAAAAAGCCGTATACTTAGAGCAAAGTCTTTTAGAAAAAATTATCTCAAGATTCGCTTAAATTTAATTCATGTTATTGTTTTTCTTTAATATTTTTTAAAATGAATCTTTAAATTCGGTTTTTATGATTTTGGGATAAAAAAATTTCAGTTATCAAATCATTAAAATATGTGAAAAAAAGTTATTTAAAAAAAAGTATTAATGAAAAAATAGGAATTAAAAAAAAAATATAAATTTTTTTTTTAACTACTATTGTTCATTATTTTATTCAAATCATTTTTAATATTTTTATTCTGGAATAGAATATTCAAATCATTTTGTACAGTTGGATTCTGCAGTACTTGATCTATCTGGCTTTGAACATTTGGATTCTGTAACCATTGATGTATCTGATTTTGAACATTAACATTTTGGAACAGATTAGTTATTTGACCAGGATTTTGTGTTATCTGAGTATATATATTATTTAAATCCTGATATAATTGTGGATCATTATTTTGAACCACTTGAGTGCCGCTAGTTGTATTTGGGTCGGCTGCATAGATTGGTGCTGTTGAGCCAAGTAACACTGCGAAAATGCATAGTATAGCTATTTTCTTCATTGATATCACTCCTATTTTTTTTTTATTTATTCAAATATTTTTTTTTTAGGTTATTTTTTTTTATTTTTATTTTCTGTTTATTCAAATATGTAATTAATTTAATGTATATACGTTTATAGTATAAAATATTTTCACCAAATTTACACCCAAATAGTACTTCTAAATACTCTATAAAGTAATAAATTAAGAGTTTAAAAAATATTTAGAATATTATATCATCTGCCATTAACTCTTCAGCAGTTAATCCTTTTTTAACAGTTTTTAATATGGTTTCAGCGTTATCAGATTCATATGCAGCTTTCCAAATATATAAATACTTATCTTTGCACTCATTATCAATTACCATATATGATGAGTTCTTACCTGAAACCTCAATAATATTCGTATTATCAAGATTTTTGAAGATATATAAAGTGATATCTATTCTATGATACCCACCTTCACCTTTAAAACGAGTATGTATAGTGTAACTTTCTTCATCATAGCTATATTTACGTTCTCTAAGTTCTAATAATGATTTAAAGAATAAATGTGCATATTGATCTGGATTAACAATAGCTTGATTCCTTAATTTATTAAATTCACTCTCAGCCCAATATTCTAATTCACACAAATACTTGTTAACATCAGGATAGTAACTAATACCCCGAACACCAATAATTGGATTATAATAAATACTGATATTATTTTTTATAAGTTCATCTTTAATGTCTTTGAAACTGTTATATAAATAATCATTTTCATATAATTCATCATTAATATCCTGTGCTTCAATTTTCTTAATATTTTCTGGATTGAAATTAAATATTAACTCAGCAGCTGCTTCTATATTCAATTTCATTTCATTTATGTTCATTTTTTTCCAACCAGTTTTAATATTCCTTATAAGAAAATCATAGATGAAAATAAAATTATTTAGAAAATATTATTCACATTTTAATATAAATAGATCAAATGAATTTTTTTAAATAACTCTTAATCAGTAAGAAAAGAATTTTGAATTAAATTTCACTTCCATTTGGTGATTATCTCCTCCCTGCGGAAAGTGATTGTGCTAATATAGAAGAGAATCACATCAATCACTAACAACATTGCGGAAATGAGTAACATGCTGTTAATGCCAAGTGAAATGTATCCGATCTCACCTAAAATGTAAATACCAAAAAAAGGGATGATTACTAGTTGCCCCAACTGCTGAGCCGCGCGAACATCATTAACTCTTGAAGATAAGATAACACCCAATTCAACCGAAAGTATAGCGGCAAGCGGAGCGACAAGTAATATAATAATAGCAATATTCCAATTAGGATAATAAAAATAACCCAACGAACTATAAGTCAATTTATCTATAAGCACCATGAATATTACTAAACCCACATAGATTGATGCGATGGGAGGCAGGAACGCGGCGAAAGATTTTCCCAATAAAATTTCCTCATCTGTAGTTGGTGTTGCAAGAAGAGGCTCAATACTCTTCTCAACTTTTTCACCAAGTAAACTGTAAGAAGCTATCACCGTGGTAAGTGACGCTGCCAATATTACAAAAAAGAAAGAAAACGCGTTTAAAAGTGCTGTAAATTCTCCAATCGTAATACTTCCACTTTTCAATCCAGAGGAACTGATTATGAAAGGGAGAATAATTGACATAAGAAGTGGTATAATGATTACGGAATAAATGATACTTTTTTTCTTCCGGAATACACTGAAGTCCTTGGATGCAATAACCCATGATTTCCAGAGTTTCATTTTCTTTTTACCTCACGAATTTCAGATAAACATCTTCCAATGTTGGACTAAGTTCAGTAACATATTGAACATGGCCACCAGCCCTGACTATTGCAGCAACAATAGCTGGATTCTCCTTTTCAGGATTCACCACATCAATCGTTAATTTATTATCGTCATTTATTATACTATTAAGCGATAATTTATCCAACGCATCTAAAATCATTTCATTTACTTGCTCTAACTGAATTACAGTCTTACTACCCCAAACTGACTCCTCAAGCTCTTTCGGAGAACCTGTAGCCATCAATTTAGTGTTTAATATTCCAATTTTATCACAAATTTTTTGCGCTTCATCAAGATTATGAGTATTTAAAAAAATAGTTTTATTCTCCTTCTTTAACTCCAGGATGAACTCCCTGACCATTTTTGATGATTCTGGATCTAAATTCACAGTAGGCTCATCTAAGAATAATATTTTAGGTTCATGAATAAGGGCGCGTGCTATGGCAATCTTTTGTTTCATTCCTTTGGAAAATGCTCCCGCTGCAACATCCCGTTTATCCCAAAGTCCTAACATCCTAAGGAAATGCTCAATATTCTCTTTCCGTTGCGTTTTATTACATTCATATAGTTTCCCGTAAAAATCTAAATTTTTGTAAGCACTTAACTCCTCATAAAGACCTACATTATCAGGAACCAATCCAATAATCTTCCTAATCTTCAAAGAATCTGCAGTGTTATCTATATCGTAACCTGCTATCCTGGCATCACCACTAGTCTTCGATATAAGGCAGCTAAGCATCCTCACCGTAGTAGTCTTCCCTGCACCATTCGGCCCGAGGAAACCGAAAACCTCTCCTTCATCTACATGAAAAGTAACTCCATCAACTGCAGTTACATCATCAAACTTCTTTGTAAGATTCTCAACATCAATCATTAAGTATCAACTCTCTTTAAAAAAATAATTATCAAAAACCATCGATTCCATTAATCAATTTTTCTCTTCAGTTATTTTTCCGTCGAGTACGTTCAATATTCGGTCAGCCATTTGTGCAACGTATGGTTCATGTGTTACTAGTATGAGTGTTTTCACAACAATATAATTTCCTATATCGTTTATTTATCTGGCTTTTATTTACAATTATGCAGAATCAGTCCACAAAACTGGCCAAATTATCATTACTAATCTAATTTCTGACTCTCATATTCATCATTCTACATTATTCCAATCTCTGCATAAAAATATCATTTCATAATTATCTCATTCCATAAATTATTTTTAAGTAGTACATAAAGCGCAATGAGTTCAATCAAGTTAATTATAAATTAGAATTAGTTAAACAGTCAATAACCAACCACATGGATTCTTTCTCATATTAATCCCAAAAGTAAAATTCTGTTTTTTTTTATCGAGGATAACTTAAATTAACATTCTAATTGTTTATGTTTAATAATTATTTATAGATTTAAATTTATATATATTAGATATGAATTTAGGGGATTCTGTAAATAACAAAATAGATTTTGTAAGGGTCGAAGAAATAATCAAAATACTTGCTAAGTATGAATTCATAGATGTAGTTAAAAAAACTGGCCTTAAAAATACGTTTAATCGGGTTTTCCGTTCAAATAAACTAGAAGAAGAGTTAAATGCTACAAATCCCGAGAGAATTCTACTTGTTTTTGAAGAGTTAGGAACAACATTTATTAAATTTGGACAAATATTAAGCACTCGTCCTGATATCGTAGGTGCCGAAATAGCCAATGAACTGATGAAATTACAGGATCAAGTACTGCCAATTCCATTTGAACCTATAAAAAAAGAAGTTGAAACAGAGTTAGGAAGTCCAATAAATCAAGTTTTTCTGGAATTCGATGAAGAACCAATTGCATGTGCCTCAATCGCACAAGTACATCAAGCAAAACTTAAAGATGGCACCATTGTAGCAGTTAAAGTTCAAAAACCAGATATTATAGGACGAATTAATAAAGATATTATAATCATGCGTTACTTAGGAGGCTTTTTAGAGAGAAGAATTTCTAATTTGAAGTATTACAATGTTTCTGCTATTATAGATGAATTTGAAAGGGCCATAATAAAAGAATTAGATTATGCACTTGAAGCTAGAAGCATAGATAAATTCAGATCACTTTTTAAAGACGAAGATCATATATGCGCTCCTAATACTTATAAAGAGTACTGCACAACTAAAATTCTAACAATGGATTATATAGATGGAGTTAAAATCAATGAACTTCAAGAATCAGGTCTCGATGTAGATGGGAAACTACTTGCTAAATTAGGTGCAGAGTGTTACTTCAAACAAATATTTGATTATAACTTTTTTCATGCAGATCCTCATCATGGAAATTTCCTGGTAAAAGAAGGTAATGTATTATGTTTCATTGATTTTGGGATGATGGGTCATTTAGAAAGTGATTTTGTTGATAATTTAACTGAATTATTTGTATTTATGATTAAAAATGATGTTAATGCGATAGTTAATCAGTTAGTGTATATGGATATAATTGATTATGACGTGGATATTCAAGGATTAAAATATGATATAATAGATATTTTAGATGAGTATGTTGGCACTGAAATCAAAAATTTAGGAGGTGTGATAAATGAATTTAGCACCCCTGATCTTATGCAGAAATATAACATTAAATTACCCCGAGATTTTATTTTACTAGGGAAAGTTTTGACTATGTTAGAAAGTCTGGGTACAAATTTGGATCCTAATTTTAACGCGTTTGAAGTTACTGAACCTTTAATTAATAAATTATTAAAAAAACGTTTGAATCCATTAAATATTTTAGATTATCAAACTGAATACCTCTTTGATTTGCAGCATATGGTTAAAGATCTTCCTCAAACACTTAACGAAATTCTCATTAAAGCTAAAAAAGGTGAAATCGGTGTTGAATTAGAATTGAAAGAACTGGATAATTTTACTTATAAATTAGATAAAAATATTGATAGACTCTCGATAGCATTAATAGTTTCATCCTTAATAATTGGTTCATCGTTGATATTACAATCCGGTAGAGGTATTCCAATTCCTACGTTAGGATTTTCGACGGCAGGAACAATTATTTTTCTAGTAGCAGTATTTTTTGCCATGATCTATGTAGTCAATATTTTAAGGAAAAATTGAGTCTTTTTGAAAATAAAAAAAAATGTTGATTGAGTTTAAAGATTATTAATTATTATAATGATGGAAAAATTTTATAGTGTACCGATTACAGATATAGTAATTAATTCTAATAAATTAAAAGGCAGGGATTTAAGATGAAAAGAAGAGATCATGTTTTAGAAATGAAAGATTTTATTACAAAGATGATGGATGATACCGCGGAGATTTTAGACTCAACACGGAAAGATATTACAACTAAAATTATTGATTACACATTTGTGCCTGGTAAAGATATTATAGAAACAGATGACGACATTATAGTACACGTAGCCTTACCCGGTATTAAAAAAGAAGATTTAAACTTGAATGTGTCAGAAAAAATGGTAGGAGTAAGAGCTAAATTTGACGTAGAACAGGATATAAGCGGAACTTATGTAACTTTAACTGATAGACAAAGCGGAATAGTTAAAAGGGATGTAATACTTCCTAAAAAAGTTATTCCCGACAAAGCTTCAGCTAAATTTGAAGACGGTATTTTAAGAGTTAGAATACCAAAATTAGAAAAAAAAGAACTGCATAAAGTAGAAATCGAATAAAAAAATATATTTTTTTTATTTTTTTTCAATAAATAACATAATTTTAAATATTTTCATGATAAATTCATGTACCGAATTAATCATAATTTATTATGTTATGTCTTAATTTAAAATTCACATTAGAAAGTTTAGAAAACAGTGGTTTGTATTTTTTTAAGTTATTTAATGATTCATTTATTTAGATAACTAAAATTAATATAGATTTTCATTGCAAATTTTGGTTTTTTTAAATATTTATATTATTTTTTTCTGAGTTTTAAGTTGAATAGAATAATTCTCTTATCATTTTTTTATTTATTTATAATGATAAATTATTTAAGATCTAAAAGCCTTATATAAGATATATAAGCTTAATTAAGGGTATATTCAATTGGAGGATATCATTTAATTTTTAAAACATAGGGGATAAGGTGAAATTAAAATGGGTCTTGGAACTATTATTTGGTGGTTAGTTGCCATTATAATTATTATAATTCTTCTTAGATTTCTTTTAGGAATAATATAATGGAGAAATATAATGAGAAGCTGTGTAATCATATATTTATTGATAAATGTTCTAATTACAGCAAATGCTGCCGATATTGAAAAAATTATAGATAATATAAATTTTCTAGCAAAATGAGGAGATAATATGGGAGAATTAAAAGGAAAGATTAAAGAAAAAGAAGGAGAAGTTAAAGGTAAGGCCAAAGAGATGGAAGGAGGGTTAAAAGGTAAAGCTAAAGAAACTGAAGGTGAAATAAAAGGTAAAATTAAGGAATTAAAGAAAAAAGAATAAAATTTTAATTAAACTGATTTATTGAATTGATTTTTTTGAAAGTAATTAAGAGGTTAATAATATGGCAAATGAAGGAATTGTTGAATCAAAAGAAGAAATGAAAAAGAAGATGGAAGATAAAAAGAAGATGGATGAAATAAAAGAAATTGCTTCTGAAAAGAAAAAAGATATCAAAAAGAAAGCTGGCGAAGTTAAAAAAGGAATTAATGAAAAAAAGGGGGATATAACTGAAAATATAGAACAAGTAAAAGAAGGAGCTTCTGAAAAGAAAGAAGAGGTTGAAAAAAAAGCTGGTGAAGTGAAAGATGAAGCAGTTAAGCAGAAAGAGAAATTAGAAAAGGAAAGCGAAGAAGAAGGTAGAAATCCCGCTGAAAAAGTGTTAACTGATATTATAAATAATTTCCGTCAGAGAACGGGAGAATTCAATGAAACTTACGGTAGTGGAAGTGAATCTAAAAAAATGAAAACTCCAGAAAAGCCATTAGTAGATGTTTTGGAAACTAATGAAAATATAATAATTATAGCTGATATTTCTGGAGTTAAAAAAGAAGACATAGATATTGCTGTTTCAAAAACTAATGTAACCATCACCACAAATTTCAAGGATGAAATCCCAATTGAAGATGCTGAATTCATTCAAAAAGAGAGAAGTTACGGGGAAACTAAGCGTTCTATAGATTTATCAACTCCAATAAAAAGTAATGAAGCCACCGCAAACTTCAAAAAATGCACATTAATCATTACATTACCTAAAACTGAAAAAGATGTAATTACCAAGGTGGAAGTTGGTTAAATAAAGAATTCAATATAAATTAAATTTTTTTTCTTTTTTCTGAAATCAGTTTATTTTTTTATAAATGGAAAATTTTAGGAGAGTGTATTTTTTATGGCGTCAGATAGTGATAAAGTAAAAATTACGGGTAAATGGGAAGCTGAATGGAAAACAAATTGGAAAGAAGATTGGAAAAAATATCATAAAGAAAAATGGGATAAAAGTTATAAAAACGGTGAATGGAATAAAGATTGGGAAGGTTATTGGAAGCAATTCTGGGATAAAAAATGGAATGAAGGAGACTGGAATAAGGATTGGGAAGGTTATTGGAAGCAATTCTGGAGTAAAAAATGGACTCATCAGAATATGCAGAAAGTACAACCATCTATGGGTAAAATAATGAAAGAAATGTGGAAAATGCAAAATAAGACTTCCAAGCTCATAGTATTATTAGCAAGTAAAAAAGACGATGAGAAGTTCAAAGAAGAAATAAATGACTTAGAAAACACCATAAAAGATCTTCAAATGAAAATAGATAAACAATACGATGATTTAAAATAAATAAAAAAGAAATTTTCATTAAAAGTAAAATCATTATTTTCTACATTTAAATTATTTATCTAGAAAACCGCCAAAATCTGAAATAATCACACTAATCTGATATTTTCTGTGATTTTTCCATATTTTTTTTATTTTCTGTGTCGATTTTATGAATTAAACAATAAATGTGTTTAAAATTTTTAAGGAATAAAATGAGATTTATTTGAATGGGGGATGGAAATAGTGGAAATTCTGAAACCATCCCCATATAGTAGTTATAACCTTTTTTTATTTAAAATTTATTAATTTCTTTATTCATTTTTAATCTTATCCTGTGGGATATGTTGAGCAAATGCATAAATATATAAAATTATTAATTCAAAACCAATAGCTTATTATTGTTTAGATGAGATATTAAGCCTAAATCTATGTAGATATTTTTTAGAATAATTTGTTAGAATATAAGAATATTTTATATTATTTTTATAAATGATCAACCAAAAAAAATAATAAAAATTTTCTATAAGCGCTTACTTTTTTAGTAAACATGTATTTACAGGTCTGAAATGCATTTTAATAATTAAGGGGGATGTTTTACGTGCAGATTTTATATGAAGAAAAATTATCATCCATATGGATAACAATTATATTCTTATTTATTTCGTTAATTTTTCTTTTCTTGATTTTATATCAGGTTTTCATAGGACCTTTAGGAAATAATCCTGCTCCAAACTGGGTTTTAACGATTATATTTTTGGTCTTTTTATTTTTGTCTTTCAACTTCATTAGATTAGTTATTCAAATCACCCCGCAGTTCATAATTGTTGGTTATGGAATTTTCAAGCACAAAATAGCCTTAGAAAATATTGAAGACATTAATAGGGATAAATCTTTGTTTATCAAATATGGTGGATGGGGTATACGATTCGGAAGATCTGAAGGGAAAAGGTATATGGCTTACACTATTCCTGAAGCTTCTAATGTAGCTTTATTGATTAAAAAAGGAAGATTCAGGAAATTCATATTCTCCACTAAAAATCCGGATGAATTAATAAATATAATAAATCAAATTGCAGAAAAAAGATTTTGAACCAACGATAAGCTATAAAACAAACAAATAGGAGGAAGTGAAAATATGACCCCCTGGGGTAAACTGTTTAGCATTAATTAGTCTTAATCAGAAGACTGTGAACTTTTAGCAATTATAATTGTAGATAATTAGTATTTATTCATATTAAATGTTGAATATTTTGTTTTAAAGGGATGGTGAAGTAGAAGGTTGAACCTTCTCCAAGTTCTGATTCAACCCAGATTCGACCGCCGTTACGGTCCACTATTTTTTGGCAGATAGCCAATCCTATACCTGTTCCATCATATTCCTCTTTAGTGTGCAATCTCTTAAATACCTTGAAAATACGTTTATAATGTTCTGGATCAATGCCTATACCATTGTCACTTACCCCAAAAATCCAATTCTCCTCATCTTTTTCTGCGGATATGTGGATACGTGGCATTTTATCGTTGTATTTAATAGCATTTCCAATTATATTTTGGAAGAGCTGCTGCATCTGCAACCGATCTGAACTGATTATGGGTAGCGGATCTCTGGTTATAATCGCTTTATTTTCTTTTATGATTATTTCTAGATTGAAAAGAACTTCTTCTATTAGTTCCTCACAATTAATTTCAATAAAATCTTCGTCGTGGGATTTGACCCTTGAATAGGTTAAGAGATCTTTGATCAACGCTTGCATCCTTTTAGCACCATCCACAGCAAAATTAATATACTCCGAGGCGGTTTCATCAAGCTTATCTTTATATTGCTTCTCTAATAACTGGGTGAAGCTTGCAACCATTCTTAATGGTTCCTGTAGGTCGTGTGATGCCACATAGGCAAATTGTTCCAGATCACTGTTGGATCTTTTGAGTTCTTCCAGTGTTTCGTTGAGTAATTTCTGGGCCTTTATAGTTTCAGTGATATCTTCAAAGGTTATATAAACCTGAAAAGGTTTTTTTTCTCTAGGTTTAAATAAAGGGGTTGCATTAACATTTATCCAATTATAATTTTCTTTTTGAGGGTTGAAAACACCCATGACTACATTTCTTACTTCTTTCCCTGTTTTTAAGGCAATCATAGATGGGTGTGTTTCTGCTGGAAAATCAGTTCCATCTTCATGTATAGCTTTGCAGTGATAATTAGAAGTTTCACCCTGCATAGTGTAATGATTTAATCCCATAATCTGCTCAGCAGCAGGGTTAACAGAAATTATACGTCCCACCGAATCTTGATGAATAACACCTTGTGTCATGGTTTCATAGAGAGTTCTATATTTCTCCTCACTAGTTTGCAATTCCATCTGCATCTGTTTGCGTTTGGTTATATCTTCTATCCTTGTAAGGATGTAAACTGGTTCATCTGATGGATTTTTAACTATGTTGACATATAAATGCCCCCAGACGATTCTACCATCTTTCCGGATGTATCGTTTTTCCAGTTCAAAATCATCTATTTTTCCTTCACGTAAAAGCTGCAGCTGTTGTAAATTTATGTCTAGATCTTCAGGGTGAGTGTACTCCGTGAATTCCATTGATAATAACTCTTCTTTTGAATATCCCAGCATGTTACTAATTGCATTATTCACATGTAAAGGATGATAATCTAAATCAACAATAGTATCACCGATGGGTGATTGATCGAATATTAATCTGAAACGCTCTTCACTCTCACGCAGCGCGTTTTCAGCTTTCATATGCATAGTAATATCATGTATTATGGAGTAAAGAAGTTTTTCATCATTAATAATAAGGGTACCACTGTAAACATCCACATTCCGGATTTCTCCATTGGCTAAACGATGTTTAAATAAAAAATGATGATTTTTCCCTGATTTGGCTTTTGACATTTCTCCAAATATTTCTTCACTTTTAAGTACGTTAATATCCGTTATGTTCATTTCAACTAATTTTTCTAGGTCATAACCATAAAAAGAAGCAGCAGCTGGATTTGCGTCAACAAGTTCTCCAGTGCTTGGCTTAATTAAAAGCATTGGAGCATGATTATTCTTAAAAAGACTATGATACTTTCCTTCACTCTCTTTCAAAGCTTCTTCAGCATTAATTAGTTCTGTAATATTAGTCACTGTGATTCTGAAATCTATTTCATCTTTTTGGATGGGAAGTGTTTCTAAATGTGCGTGAAGATTGGTTCCATCATTTTTTATGAGATCCAATTCACAGGATTGCCCAGTGCCTGTAATTTTAACTTTCTTTAAATGTTTATAGAAAGATCTTCGAGATTCAAAATTCATATATCGGATAAATGCACTGTTAATCAGTTCTGATTTTTCAAAGCCTAATAGAACAGCACCGGTGACATTAACGTCTTTAATTATCTCCTGCTTATTTAATGAGAAATATCCGACAGGTGCAAATTCGAAAAGATCAAAATACTTTAACTTTGCTTCTTCTAATTCTTTCCAACTTCTGTTGAGTTCCTCGTTCTGCATTTCCAGCTCAATCTGGTATGTTTGAAGTTCATGAACTAACTCAAAAAATTTATCAGAAAGAGGCATTTCCGATTTAGTATGTTCACTAAATATTTCTTCTGCCTTATCTCGAAGTCTATTACCTTTACTACTTTTAGTCATAATATGTTCCTAAAATAAACCTAAACATTATTTTCTTTAATAAAATCAACTCTGTAACTTATTAAATAAACATGTTTATCATAAATAAATGGAATAAAAATTTTATTTATTCCTCATAAAGCTTCTACAAAGCTACAGAAAAACCCTTAAGCATTTTTTTATTCTCTTCGTTTTGTAACTGCTTTTTTATTGGTCATGTTTTGTTATTAACATGGGTTTTTGGCACCTTATTTAAGTTGAAAATATTTAAAATATATATGAATATAAAATAGAAATATTCATTAAAAAATCATAAGTAGAATATTTCTCTATGCCGTAAACATTTACAAAAAAAGAAAAGGAAATTATTCGAAATGTTCTAATACAAAAAGGCAGGGAACTTTTCGGCAATTATGGCTTGAAAAAGACCAGTATAACTGAACTGACGATGCTGCAGGGATAACTCAGGGTACCTTTTGTAATTTTTTCGATTACAAAGAAGAATTGAAAAATGACTCAACAGATTAATATGTAAAAAAAGTTGCAATGCTTATAATTTTTTAGAGTTGATTTATCTCATTCATCAACAAATATAATATTGAATTTAAAATACATTTTTTTTATAATGGGATGGTTTATTTAAAATGACTCCGCTTGAAGAAGATCCTATTGAAGCAAAACCATTTTTGAAATGGGCTGGTGGGAAGAATCAATTATTAATGGAGTTTAACAAGATACTTCCCCAAAAAATCTTAAGAAACAAAAAAATTCATAATTACGTCGAACCATTCGTTGGTGGAGGTGCGATGTTCTTTTTTTTAAGAAATAATTATAAAATTAAAAGATCAATGTTAATTGATGTTAACCGAGAGTTAATATTGGGATATAAAGTTATTCAGAATAATTATAAAGAATTAATACATGAATTACATGTATTAAAAGATGATTATCTTTCAAAATCAGAGGAGATTCGAAAGGATTATTATTATGAAATTAGGAGTGCTTATAATCATCAGATGACTGATTTTGATTATAATAACTATAATAATGAATGGATAGATAGAGCAGTATATCTGATTTTTCTCAATAAAACAGGTTTTAATGGATTATTCAGACAGAATAGTAAAAGTGAATTTAATGTTCCTATGGGCCGCTATAAAAATCCTAAAATATGTGATGAAGGGAATATAATTAAAGTTAACAGGTCTTTAAAAAATACTCTAATTATTTGCGGTGATTTTACCCTTGCAGAGGAGTATATTAACAAGAAAAGTTTTGTATATTTTGATCCACCTTATAGGCCCCTAAACAAGACCTCCAATTTCACTAGTTATGCTAAAGAGGGTTTTACAGATTATGATCAAAAGAGATTAGCTGAATTCTATAGGAAAATGGCTAATAAAGGTGCTTTTTTGATGCTAAGCAATTCAGATCCGAAGAATAACAATCCAAATGATAACTTTATCGATGAGTTATATAATGGATTCAATATTAAAAGAGTACCCGCCCGGAGAATTATCAATTGTGATGCCTCAAAAAGAGGCGAATTAAATGAAATAATAATAAGAAATTATTTGAAGTAAGTAAGAGAAACCAAAATTTTTATACATCTTTAGACAGTAATTGTATTAGTTAAGTTAAAAACTACTAAATAATTTGGAATTTATTAACATGAGTGAATTATCAATCAAACTAATTGAATCCCTGAAAACTATGGGTTTAGCTGAATATGAAGCTAAAGTATACTCTACACTAGTATTATTTGAGCGAGCTGAGGTTAAACGAATTTATGAATACTTAAATATACCTAAACCTAGTGTATATCAAAGTTTGAAAGGTTTAATGGATAAAGGATTAGTAATGATGGTTAGTTCAAAACCTGCTATTTATAAGGCAGTGCCTCCCAGAATAGCTCTTAGAAGTTTGATAAGAATCCGTGAAGATGCAAAAAAAATTGCTCTAGAAGAATTAGAGCGTATTGAAAAAAGTAATATTGAAATTGAAGACTCTTATATTATATGGACTCTTTTTGGTGAAAATAATGTAGAACACAGCATGGAAGAATTAATGTGTAAAGCACAAAAGTCAATGAAACTCGTTCTTCCCGAAGAATACCTAAATTATCTCTCCTTCGCAAGCAATAAAGACTTAAAAATCGAATTAATAATGTTTGGAAAAGACANNTTCTATAAATATTTAGCTAAACTACCATTACCTCCAGAACAACATTCTAAATATATATTCATACTCATTGATGATAATGAATTCATGTACGTACCCCCATATCCTGAAGATACAAAGCCAGGCATCACCTCGAAAAATCCTTATCTAATAAGAGTTATGAGCATAATATTTGATGCTGTATTTGAACACACATCAGAAGTGAGATTAAATTAAGAGGAGTTAAAATTATCTTCATTGAATAATCTTAAATTAAATGTGATTTTCATTAAAATTAAGTATCGTGAAGTAAAATGTTGAACCTTTACCGAGTTCGGATTCAACCCAAATATTTCCACCGTGCATATTTATGATTTTTTGGGTCACGGACAGTCCTATGCCCGAGCCAGGGTACTCTTCTCGAGTGTGTAATCGTTTAAATACTTCAAAGATTTGTTTTTTATATTCTGGGTCAATTCCTATGCCGTTATCAGTCACTGCAAATTTCCATTCTCTATTTTTTTTCTGGGCGAATATATGGATTTCTGGAGGTTTTGATCCATGGAATTTAATGGCATTGGCTATTAAATTCTGGAAAACCTGCATCATTTGTGATTCATCAGCCGTAACAGTGGGAAGTGGATCATGCGTTATAAGTGCATTATTTTCTTTGATAAATACGGTTAAATTTGAAAGAACAATATCTAATATGGTTTCAAGGTCAACATTTTCAAATTCCTTAGACTGAGTATTAAGTCGTGAAAATGTTAGAAGGTCATCGATTAAGTATTTCATTCGCTGAGCACCTTCTACAATGAAATCAATATACTCATCAGCGTCATTGTCGAGTTTATTTTTATATCGACGTTCTAATAATTGGGTGAAACTAGAAATCATTCTTAATGGCTCTTGAAGGTCGTGGGAAGAAACATAAGCAAACTGTTCTAGCTCTCGGTTGGAACGTTTTAAGTCATCCATTGTTTTTTTCAATTTTTCTTCTGCTTGTTTAAGTGCAGTGATATCATCAAATGCACCAATAGCTCCCCTTACATTACCATCATCATGAAATAGTGGCACTGCATGTCCATGTAAGTTTATTATTCTACCGTCCTGGCGGATAATGTCGTATTCCGAGTCATATACTGGTTGGGCTGTTGCTATGGCCTTTTGTATGGGTAGCTCCTCTGGAAGTAGCTCATGACCATTCTTAAAGGATTTATAATTAGGTTCATCACCTTGCGGAGCACTTTGTGATATATTAGATCCTGGAGATATACCTAGCAATTTTTCCATCGTAGGATTAGCATACATTTTTCTGGCATCTTTCTTGTAAGTAATAGCAACGCTCATTGGTAGCATTTCAAATAATGTATTAAGTTCATTCACCCAGCGATTCAAATCATCATTTAACTTTTTAATTTTATTTTCATTTTCTTTAAGCTGTGTAACGTCATAAATGAAAGTAATATGCATGATTTCATTTTCAAGTTCAATTGATTCCGAATTACTAATTATAAAACGTTTTTCACCAGATTTAGTTTGCATTTCAAATTCTGTATCTTGTTTTGAGCCTTTTTCTTGTAATTCAGTAATATAATGCTCCCGTTTTTTAGTATCTATAATGTCCAATTCAGCTGCATTATAGCCAATCAATTCACTTTTACTATAACCAGTTAACTTAGAAAAACTTTCATTAACATCAATCCATCTACCTTTTTCATCATTTAAAGTCATGGCAGCAGGATTTGTATAGAAAGCCTTAAAAAACTTCTGCTCACTCTCTCGCAGAGCCCGATTAACAGTTAATAATTCATCACTTTGTTGCTTAAGTTCTTCATTTGATAGCCGTAACTCCTCTGTTATAGTTTGCAACTCTTCATTTGTAACTTCTAATTCCTCATTAAAATCTTGCAATCGTATTAAGAGCTCCCGTCTCTTTTCCTCTAATTTTTTTTGCTCAGTGATATCTCTGGCAATAGTAGAGATGGATATTAATTTTCCTGAAGCGTCAAAAATAGGGGAAAGTGTTATAGAAACATTTATCAATTTACCGTTCTTTTTTACCCTTAAAGTCTCATAATGATGTATTTGTTTTCCTTGTTTAATTTTTTCAATTAACTGTGATATTTCTTCTTTAAGGGAGTGTGGTGCCAATATTGAAATATTTTGTCCTAG
>PMWA01000057.1 GCA_003166335.1 Methanobacterium sp.
TATAAATTTGCTTAAAACAAATTCTGCATTAAATAAAATAGCAAGCATAGCCCCCATACTAAAAAGGAGGAAATTACCAACTAAAATTTGAGGTCTTCCTAAACTGATGATTTTTTTAAGAGTATCAAGGTTGTAATACATATTAAAATTCCTATAGAATTAGTGTTTTAAATATTGGATGGAATCAGCAGGTAAACGAAATAACAATTTATTAAAAATGCTGCAACTATAATGGATGCCAAGTTATAAACACAAATTTTAGTGGCAGATGCTTTATCTAAAGGGTTTTTGATTAATCCTATAATTCCTAAACTCAGAGGAATTAATGATATAATTGCAATTACTCGGAAGTCTATGTTAGAAGGAAATAGGTCAGTGTATGGGATAATAAGAAATGAAATTGTAGCGAATAATCCAGAAATTGCAATTAATTTAAAGCCAAATCCTCGGCCTTTAGATGCAATCCATGTCATTTTACCACCCTTCCTATCGCCCTCCATGTCCGGAATTTCCACGCTGTTTGTAAATATCATTTGTAAAAATAACAGTGGTATAACNNATATAAAGAATGGAAGATTTAAAGTTCCCATCAAACTCCAGTAACCCATAGCTGGAAATAGAAATGCAATAGCAGTATTTCCAAATTCTCCTAATCCACGATAAGATAATTTAATAGGGGGAGCTGCGTAAAACCAGGCTAAAATGTTACCCATAATAACAAATAAGACAAATGTAAATGAATAGGAGAAGATCAAAGTAAAGACTATAGAAAGAATGATAGTTAAACTGATAAGTATAAGAGCCATTAATCTTGACGATTCCCTCCATTCAGGATGTTCAACCAGTATTCCACTGCCTCCAGAAATGGGGGTGGGTGTAGTATAATGGTCCGTTTCAAATCATGATAATCATTATGATAATGAACCGCCCAACCTGATAAAAATATAATAATCCATCCCAGTATAAATTTACTTAAAACAAATGGTGCATTGAATAAAACAGCGAGTAAAGCGCCTATAGAAAAATAAAAAAATAAACTTCCGGCTAAATGTGGTTTACCAAGCTTGATAAATGTTATGAACTTAAAATAATTACTTTTATTGAAAATCATTTAACACTCCATATTAACCCTAAACTATTTGATATCTATAATATATGAGTTCCATGGCATCTAAATTTTTTTATTATTCATCATAATAACTGAAAAACAATTTCATTATATGAAAATATGATCCTTAAAACTCTAGAAAGAAAAAAAATGAATATCAAAATGTTTTGATGATAAAATAAATTAAAAGAAACCTTATTATCCGAGAAATCGAATAATCGGATGGGCGAATTTTAGATGAAACTTAAATATTTCATCTACTTACAAAATTCTAAATAATTAAAAATGTGGCCCTGAAAAAAAATGTTCTTTAAGAGGCAAAAAAATCCTTTTGAGATGTTAAAATATTGTTATATTATGTAAATATTTTCTGTTTATCACCTATTAATCTGAAATTTATTTCTGAAGTTTTAAATATATTCTTAAAATTAATTGCATAATTTGATAAATAGTAGCCGCTATTATACCTATCATAATAAGTATTAAAACTAATTTTAACCCGTAAGAGATGAATACTTGGCTAAATTTAAATGGATACACTGCATATAGAAAATAAACCACCAGAAATCCTAGAATATTAATTATTATTTGTACAGAATCACGTAACCATTTTGGTTGATAAAATAGGTAAAGAGCATTAACAATAATAGTAAAGGTCAATGTAAGGTTTATTATCCATAAAACATCCTGAAAACTGTTGGTTATGAAACTGATATGCCAGTTTAAAAGATTATTGAAGATGTAAAGGAAGATTATATTAATTACAATAGCGATGATAAATTCAGAATTTTTGACCTCTTTTTCATCTTTAATTGATTTTTTTAACGTATCTATTAAATTCGGATTATTATTCAAGTAAAAGCCCCGTTTATTAATTTAGTAAAAACGATTATTTTTAAGCTTTTCGTATGAAAAAATTGTAATTATTACAAATTATTCCAGGAATCTGAGATATAATTGATTAATGTACTTATTTACTATTCCTTCTGATACTCCTACTCCTAGCCGGAACTTATTTGCGGTTAGTATGTATGTGAATATTGATGTAATACGTTAAAAAGTACTTTAGCTATTTCTGAAAGTTTTTATTAATCGAGATAGTACTGTATTTCCTATAATCAAAATTGTTTTAATCTTATAACTTCTAAGCCAAAAGATGACATTTTCTAGTTCATATAATGTGATAGTTTATGTAACAAGAGCAAATTTTATTTAACCATGTATATAAAAGTAAAAATAGTATCGTAAAGATAAAAATAATTAGAGGTGATCCTAAATGTTTGAAACTCTTCTCCTTAAAGAAAGTGAAATAAAAGAACTTAGCGATATGAAAGAAATTATAGGATATGTAGAAACCGCTTATTCCTATCATGCGCATCGTAAAGTACAAATGCCTGCTAAAAAATATTTATTCTTCAAAAAATATGAAGGAGATCTACGAATAATGCCTTGCTTCATCAGAGGATTGGATCAAGCAGGAGTGAAAAACGTCAATGTACATCCGAATAATTCAAGAAAATTTAATTTACCAACTGTTATGGGACTCATAGAATTAGTAGATCCTGAAACAGGCTTCCCTGTGGCAGTGATGGATGGAACCTGGATCACTAACATGAGAACCGGTGCTGCTGGAGGGGTGGCAACTAAATACCTTGCTAGAGCTGATTCTGAAATATTAGGATTGGTCGGAGCAGGTATGCAGGCATTTACTCAATTGATGGCAATCAAAGAAGTAATGGACATCAAAGAAGTGAAGGTTTCCTGCCGAACCTGCACACATAGGGCAAACTTCGCTAAAATGATAACTGATAATTTTGGAATAAATGCAAAAGCTGTTGACACCATAAAAGAAGCAATTATAGGTTCTGATGTAATTTCAACTACTACTCCCGCCCGTGTTCCTGTAATTAAAAGGAAATGGGTAGCTAATGGAACTCATATTAACGCCATGGGTGCTGATGCTCCGGGTAAACAGGAATTAGAAAGCCATTTATTGGAGAAAGCTAAAGTAGTTATTGATTGCTGGGATCAAGCTAGTCACAGTGGTGAAATAAACATTCCGGTTCATGAAGGTCTTATCAGAAAAAGCGATGTTTACGCCAAGATCGGGGATATCGTAAATGGTGATAAACCAGGACGAGAATCTGATGAAGAAATCACAGTATTTGATTCCACCGGTTTGGCTGTTCAGGATATAGTTACAGCCTGGAATATCTACCAAAAAGCCATGAAAAATGGAGTAGGCCAAAAGATTAACTTCCTAGAATAAACAATTATTCTTATAAACTTAAATCTTCATATGAAGAGTTTAAAATAATCAAATATCAAAGTGTCTTGAAAATAGCATTCAGATTTCTAAAACGAATGATTAAAATCTTAAATTAAAAACGATATATTCATTAAATACCTTCTTTTTTGAATTTAAATCATCTACTAAATTATAAAATAAATTCCTATAATCCTAAGTATTAATATTAATTAATTAATTTTAAACTTAATAATTACAATATCCGATTCGTTAAAAAAAGGTTTCATAACTGGACCTTTAGTAGTTTTAGGTCATTTAACTGAAATTAACTCTAGTCATCATTATTGGACTTATAGGATTTTTAGAGAGACACTGGTCGGCGGATCTTAGCTAGTATATATGGTATCTTTATTCACAAGTAGCGGATCTAAAATCGTGACATACAATCATTATAAGATAATTATGAGAATAAATGGAGTTTCTTAATAATATTAGGCTTTTATTTCATTATAAACTCTCAACTGCATAATTTAATTCTCTATTTTAACTATTTATGATATAACATTTTTAAAAATAATATCCACATAATATTTTAAGTTTATTCCAACCATATTAATTATAGTGAAAATATGAAATCTGTCGTATTTGATAACTCCGGTACTCTTATTAAAAGGTACAGAGCCATTAAAAATCTCAAAACTGGCACCATATGTGACGATATAAGCTCAATAGATATTGTCGATTATGATATTAATAGAGCGCTTGTTGTTTTGCAGACTGATCCCTCAAAATGTATAATTAATGCAAAGTCAGACCAGACTATTCATCACTTCATTAAAAATAATAAAGTCAAGTTTGATGTTAGTTATTCCGCCCATGGTATTGATAAAGCAGATTTACTGGAAATTATAAAAGAGGATAATGCTATGGTATCTGATATCCAGGATACTATAAAAGCCGTTATAAAAAAAAGCTATAACGTTCAAATATGTAGTGGATCAGGTTTCATAATGAATTTAGATTTAGGAAAAATTGAATTCACCATAACTGCTGGTGGAAAGATTTTTAAAGAAGTCCCTGCTGTGATAAAGGAACTAAAAAATAGAGGTATAAAAATATATGTTGCTTCAGGAGATAGAACACGCTCATTAGAAGAACTTGCCAAATTTATAAATATTCCAAAAGAAAATGTTTTTGGAACCGCCGATTCACGCCGAAAGCGAGAAATCGTAAAGGAACTTAAGAAAAATTTTAAAGTGATGATGGTAGGTAACAGCGCTAATGATATCCTTGCAATTGAAGAGGCAGATGTTGGAGTTTTAACACTTCAACAAAAAGAGGATGTTCCCCAGAAGGTTTATGACGCAGCTGATTTTGTTGTTAAGAATATAAAAGAGATTCTTGATATAATATTTTAATTTTATATTTATTCCTTTACTTTAGAAAAATTTCTACTGAAGAAAAAATATAGAAAAATTGTTATANNTCCAATGATAAACAAGTTTAAATTAAAGAATATCATGGGTACTTGAAGGTAGCCATAATGACCAACTAAATTTAGAGGAAAAAGGAATTAATGCCACGAACATTAGCCAGATAATATTTATCCATAAGAGTGTTAGATTGGTTTTTTTTAATGAGATAAAATTGTGAATGATTTATCCGCCAAAATATTGCCAGCAAGATGAAACTAAGAGCTTAGGTAAAAAATTGTGTAACATATTGGATAAACTGTTTAATATTGCTGCATTAGTGGCTGGATAAGGTATCTGGGGGACAGTTAAAGTTAAAACTAGTAATGTCATGGCAATTGCAAATATACCATCCACCAAGGTTTCCAACCTTTTGGTGCTCATCCAAATATTAGAACTCTCAGGAATACGGGCCCTCATAATATTTTATCATACCTCATTTTGTGTAACTAATTTTGTTAAAAATAATAAAAACAAATAAATATCTAATTTTTTTCCTCTGTAGAAACTTTACAAATTATTATAAAAAGAATTTTGAACTTCTAAATCATAAAATATTAAATCAAATACTGTTCAAATTGGAATTAAATCATAATCCATTACACCCATTCCTAACTCTTCTGCATATTCTAATATTAAGCCACCATCCACCTTCCCCCATACACCCCGGAATTTATCAGCCCCTTTCTCATAATTACGGTGAAGCATCGAGTTTTTAAACCCCATTTGTAGGTTGATTAAATCATAACTCGCCTTGTCCAGAGCAACGGGATCAAATGATGCTAAAATTCCAATATCTGGAACTAATGCTGCATCACTCCATGGAACACAGTCACAATCAGGGGTTATGTCAATGAGGAAGTTAATGTACCCCACCTTCCCCTTCTTATTTTTAACAGCTCCATATGCATATTCCGCCATTTTTTCCATGAAAATACTCATATTATCCCAATCCAATGTTATTGTAGAATCCGGACATACTTCAAGACAATTATTACAGCCTAAACACATTCCATAATCTATTTTGACTTTACCGTTTTCAAGAAACATAGCATAAACCGGACATTCACCAACACATATTCCACATCCACTACAAGACTCTGTGATAATGGGCTTAGCACATTCATGTTGTTCAATCTTTCCAGGAGCTGCAGCACACCCCATAGCCAAGTTTTTTATAGCTCCAGCAAATCCACTCATACCATGACCTTTAAAATGGGATAATACAATCATACTATCTGAAGTTTCAATATCCCCCGCTATTTTAACTTTCTGAAAATGTTTCAAATGAATTCCTACCTCAATCCAATTTTCACCTAAAAGTCCATCAGCAATAATAATGGGCGCACCTGCCACTGCATAGTCAAAACCATGCATTATAGCTGTTTTTAGATGGTTGACAGAATCATGTCTACTCCCAAAGTATAATGTGTTGGTGTCAGTTAAGAATGGTTTTCCCCTGTTTTCCTTTATTTTATCAACCACTTGCCGTATGAATACTGGATTTATATAAGAATCATTTCCTTCCTCTCCAAAATGCAGTTTAACTGCAGTTAAACCATTTCTTTCTACAATTTTATGAAATCCGCTTTGATCAAAAAGTTTTCTAATTTTATTTACATTGTTTTCCCTACTGTTTCTTGACCTTAAATCGGTGAAATATACTTTATTATCCATTTAAGTTCCTCTTAACATCTTATTTTTTTACAATTTATATAAAATCCAGATTTTGTATTCCATACGCTTAACCAACATTAGATGAATTAACGTGTGAAAGGAGAATTTTACGACTATTCAAAACATTTTGATAGTCATCGAGTTCCAATATTACATTATTAATTCCATTAAGTAATTCTAAATCTAGATTTCCTTCTCCCAGAATTAAATGTTGATCTTTATCTCCATTATTATCACTTAAATGATAATAACAAATGTTTTTCATGGCAAGGAATGGTTTAATGTCTCCGTTGGTGTTGGCATGGCCGATATCAATCGTTGCACAGCAGCCGCATTCTCGAATAAAGAGAGCATGTTCCTCAGCATTATTGCAGTAATATGCATATCTGTTAGGCATATTTTCCACTGAAAAGATTACTCCTCTTTCATCTGCATATTCATTGGCTTTAGTTAGTGTTTCTATGGAATATTTTCTTGCAAAATTCTTAATTCGATCTTCATATCTATGAATTAGTCCAGGATGAGTAGTAATAGCATTTGCTCCAATTTTTACAGCTAAATCAATGGTTTCTTTAAGCTGCTTTAGAGTTTCATCTCTGATTCCCTGGTTTAAACTAGCAGGATTTAAATCTATAGTGGGAGAATGTATAAAAACATCAATGTCATATGAGTAAAATATTTCAAATTCGCTTTTATCGTAAAATAATAGGTTTCTAGGCCATTGTGGACCTTCACATAATATTTCTATTATCTGGAACCCATCTTTTTCAGCCATTTTAAACCAATCTTCAAATGAATTTAAAAAAAGTGCCAGTGTAGAAAATCCGACTTTTATATTAACAACTCCATGCTATTGATAAATTTAATAGATATGCATTTTTAGTAAATTTTTGTTATTTTTTCGTTAACTAAAGAACTATTTCTAAATTTTCATTTTTATTTACTTAATATTTTTTAATTATATGATCTTGAATGGTGGAATAGTAAATAACCTCTTGAAATATCGAAAATTTTTTTTTTTTAATCTCAAAATTGTATTTAAATCTTAATTTTAGGTAAGCCAAAATTTGTATATCTGTTTAATTATTAATTTATGGAAAATTTGGCTAAACCTAAACATTATGCATTAGTGATATTACCAAAACATTTATATACAAAGTAATTATATCAAAAATAACTATGTCAAAATTTGATATATCACAATAGAATATACGAATAACCAAAAAAATTGGAGATTCTGGAGTGTGAAATTTGATGGATAATGAACAAACAAACATTAAAGATGATTCCAATGAATTAAACACTAATAAAGACGGATTAATAGAATCATTGAAAAAAACAATGAAAGAACATAAAAAAATGCACGAAGCTTATCACGAAGATAAAAAAATTTTTAAGAGTTTACCTAAATACGATAGAAAACTCTTAAAAGGAATGATGAAAGCCCCATTTTTTAAAATTATGATACTGTGGCTTATCAATAAAGGACGTGTGCACGGATACGAAATAATGAATCAGCTGCAAGGCGATTCACTAGATGGAAACAAACTGAAATCGGCTAATCCAAGTAAAATATATCCCATACTCCATGATCTGGAGAAAAATGGATTAATCGGAGGAACCTGGGAATATCAAGGAAAACGTAAAATAAAGTACTACGAGATTACCAATGAAGGTAAAGATACACTTTACAGAATTAAAAACATTTATCCCCGCCATGTTAACAAGCTTCTTGAAGAATTCATTAAAGATATGTTCTTTAAAGAAGATGAATAGGAGTTGAATTTATGAAATATTGTGTAGAAACATTTGATCTAACCAAAAATTATCGTGATTTTTCAGCTGTTGATAATTTAAAAATGAAGATAAAAAATAAAGGTATTTTCGGATTTTTAGGTCCTAATGGCGCTGGAAAAACCACCACGATAAAAATGCTTACTTGTCTAACCTTACCCACGTCAGGAACAGCTACCGTAGCAGGACATGACATTTTGAAAAATCCCAATGAAGTGAGACAGAAAATAGGAATGATACCCCAAATGGTTAGTCTCTATGGAGATCTTACTGTTAAAGAGAATATACATTTATGTGGTGATTTCTATGGAGTTCCCGAGGATTTAAGAGATAGTAGAGCTGATGAATTAATGGAAATGGTCGATATAAAATATGCTGAAAACAAATATGTAAGTCAGCTATCAGGTGGAATGAAACAAAAAGCATCAGTTGTTGCAAGTTTAATACACCAACCAGACATATTATTCATGGATGAACCCACAATTGGACTAGATCCTACTACCAAGAGAATTTTATGGGATTTAGTTGAAGAATTAAATTCTGAAGGTAGAAGCATCATCCTATGTTCCCATGATATGTACGAAGTAGAACTTTTATGTGATGATGTAGGAATCATAAATCGAGGAGTGCTTGCTGCTTTTGATACACCACAAGGACTCAAAGATACTATGATTAAAGAACGAAAGAATGAAAAAACATCTAGAAGTTCTAATGTTACTAAAATAGTAGATGAAATACAAAAAGAAGCTTCTCCAGAAGAAAAAGCATCCTTCGATAAAATTAAAGATTACGTTGAAAAGAAAAATAGAGACAGTATGGAATTAAGTGTCATGATAAATAATTTAGATGAAAATGTTTTGAGTCATCTAAAAAATTTGCCAATTACTTATGAAATTACGAAACAACATTCTGGAAGGATAGTTATAGATATGGAGGATTCAGAAGAGTCCGTAAACCAGATCATAGCAAGTATTATCGAAAACAATGGAAATATAACTTCTATTTCGACTAAAGATCCTTCATTAGAGGATGTTTTCATGAAAGTTACTGCTAAAAAAGAAGAGGTAGGTGAAGAGTAATGGTAGAAACTAAAAAAATCAAGTGGATGTTTAAAAAAGATATGATGGTTCTATGGAGACATAAACCGCGCTTAATTTCATTAATACTCTTCCCCATAATCATGATCACTCTTTTCGGGTATGGTATGGGTGGAACATTAACTAACATTCCAGTGGTTGTAGTATCACAGAGTAATGGTCCAGTCACGGATGCAACGCTTAATGCAATTAAGAGTACAAATCTTTATGACGTTACAAATGTGATAAATGATCCAACCAAGGGAAAACAGATGGTGATGAATGGTCAGGATAAAGCCGCAATCATTCTACCATCAAATTATGATGATATGCAAAGTCAAACACCAAAAAATGTGATAATTGACGCAGATTCTTCAGATCAAATGGCAACCGGTGCACTTATTCCCACCACACAAGCTTTGTTTAGTCAAATATCAAATCAAATAGGGATACAAGAACTTCAATCCATGGGTTTGTCATCTTCAGCAGCACAATCTTCTCAAATACAAGTTACATCACAAACTCCATCACAAGTCCTATCAAACCCAGTCGCATTATCTTCAGGAATTAACTTCCAAAATATAGTGAATTCTATCAATTTCCAGATAAACAAATTATATGGAAATATTAGTTATATAGACTTCCTGGTGCCTGGTGTTTTGGCTATGGTCGTCCTATTTTCGTGCATGTTTGGTATGGGAGAATCTATAGCCGGTGAACGTGAGCGTGGAGAACTAGCCAGATTATTTATGACTCCCACCAGTATTGCCACTATTGTGGGTGGTAAAATCCTATCCAAATTAGTTCAAGAAACTGGAAGGGCAATCATATTAATTGTAGTTGCCATAGCACTCTTTGGAATAGTGATTGCTGGTAGTATGTTGCTTACCTTACTTCTTTTAGTACTGGTGGCATTGTGTTTCGTTGGGTTTGGAATAATGATATCGGCAAGAGTTTCAACTCAGGAAGATTATATGCAAATGGTTCAACCTATTACACTACCCATGATGTTTATGTCTGGTGTATTTTATCCTGTGGAAACTATGCCTTGGATATTCCAGAAAATAGCTTACATATTACCATTAACTTATGCAAATGATGCATTAAGGGCAGTAATGTTGAAAGGAGCAGGTATTGGAGCCATATGGGTAGATGTAGTAGTGCTTTTAGGATTCACAGTGGTATTCTTTGCATTAGGAGTTAAAAGCTTCAACCGAGACGTGTAAATTGTTTATATAGGGGGATTTCTTAATTTTTATTTTAGAAATTTCTCTGAAAAAAATTATAGAGTAAAAAAAAATTAGGGACTAATTTATAGGTGATTTGAAATGATTGGTAAAAAAAATTTTGCGATTGGATTAATCCTTTTAGGTTCTTTAGCCTTGCCCTTGTCATTTGCACCAGCTGCAGCTGCAGATTGGCCCATTTTTCAACAAAACTTAAATCATACAGGATTCATAGTTCAGCCAGCAAATTTCACCCCCAGTATCTGGAATTTTAATGTGGGAGCGGCTATAAATTCATCTGCAGCTATTCTCGATGAAACCATTTTCTTCGGTTCCACTAATGGGAATATTTACGCGGTGAATTTGGAGAATGGATCAAAAGTCTGGCAGTACAATACAGGTGGAGGAATAGACTCATCTCCTTCCATTACAAATAGAACATTATATATTGGTTCTATGGATGATTATCTTTACTCATTAAATCCTTCTACCGGAGGACTGCTTTGGAAATATAAAACAGGGGGCTCAATTGAATCATCTACAACTGAAGATAGTGGTATAGTATACTTTGGATCAGATGATGGAAATATTTATGCAATAAACACCACGGATGGTAACCTAGTATGGAATTACAAAACCGGTGATGCTGTTAAATCATCTCCTGCAATATATAATGNNATGGAACTATGTATGTGGGATCCAACGATGGGAACATTTACGCATTAAACTCTACAACAGGATCAAAGATATGGGAATATTACATGGGAAGCCAAGTTGAATCATCCCCTACCATTGATGGGAACTATTACAACTTATATGTAGGTAGTGATAATGGTCAATTTTCATGTCTAGATACTAGGACTGGAGAGAATAAATGGTCAATTCAAACTGGTGCAGCCATAATATCAACTGCGGCAATTTCGGGGAATAGAACTGTATTCGGATGCAATAATGGAAATGTTTACATTCTAAATAAGTACAGTAGTGATATAGACTGGACTTTTGATCCGGGATATTATCTTTTCAATACACCATTCAGTTCATCGCCTGTAGCATATGGAAACATGACATACATTGGAGGTAACGACGGCTATTTATATGCTTTGAACATTGACAAACAGACTTCTGCCACTTCAATATTCTTATATTACGAGGCAGCAATAGCAGTACTTGTCATAGTCGCACTTATAACAATAAGAAGAATAAGAAATCAGAGAAAATGAAAAAAGAATTATTAAAATTTATGATGTTTGGTAAAAAAAATTAGATTAGATAATAAAAATTTTTTTGTCCATCCATCATTTAATTATTTTATATTTTTTTGCGAATTTTAGAAGTTTTTTTGATATTAATTATCTACAAATTATTAATAGATAATATAATTACTTTTAAAAAAATAACACTTTTTGTAACTTATAACAAGTTGATGCTTAAATTCTATTCAAAGTCAAAATTCATAAAATTAGGAACAAAAGAGCATAACATACTGAATGAACCATAATATGCAAAATTCGGCTTTCGATAAAGCATTTAAACTAAAAAGAAATAAAATTGAAAAAATGAATTGAAACTTTATAAATGGTTCCAATTAGAGTGGTTTTAAATTTATTATTTACTAAGCTGTATTTCAATGGCTGAAACGTTGGTGTTTGCACCTTCATTACTAGTTATTTCTTCAGTGCAGATATCTATACCTGCGATATCCACGTCAGTTATAAATCTGTTTCTTACTATTTCCGCAACATCTACTGCTCTACTTATTGCTCTTCCTCTAGCTTTCAAAATGACTTCTGGAGCTCCTCCATTCATCTGAGTTACTACAGCTAGAACATAGTTCATTACCGGCTTGTTACCAATGTATACAACATTTTCCTCTGACATTCACTTTACCTCCATGAAATACATTGTTTTTTTTTTAGTTTAGTAATATTATATATATGTTTGTGTGTTTTATCCTAGCTTAAAACATTATAATTTATTTAAAAATCTGTTTACAGTTTAAAACTTTAATAATCTTTTAAAGTTTTTTTGATATTCTTAGCCACTTCTAATGCACCATTAAAACCTAATGTAACTGTTTGAGCATGCATAACATCAAGTAAAGGTATTTTTAATTCCCTCGATAATTCTATTTCAGCCATACCGCCTAATATTATATCAGGTTTTAGATCCTTAGCATATTTTAAGATATCCGGATACCCTAGTTCATTAAGTATAATCGGATTTATTTTATTACGTTTAATAACTTTTTGGAGCTTATAATCTGTGTATTTACCTTCAAAATCCAAACAAATCAGAATTGGATATATACCTAATTCAGTTAGAAAATCTACTAATGCAATGGCACGTGTGGCTCCCGCGACAATTAACGCTTTTTTCCCCTTAAAAATTTTATTATATTTATTTATTTCAGTTTTAACCTCTTCTTCATCACCGATAAGAGTATAATCTTTGTTTAATGCCCTGCAAATTTGTTGGAAATAATTAGATGTGGATCTAACACCTAATGGTAATACTTCGTGAATGAAAGGAATTCCAAACTTTTTTTCCATCAATTCACAGGTACTCACACCAGAAGCTTCACACATTGAAACATTCAAAGCTGCATTGGAAGCATTTTTAATGTCTTGAAGAGTGGATCCTGAAGTTAAAACAGAAATCAAATCAATATCAAGTCTTTTGAAATAATTTTTAATATTTTTCAAGTCAGGACCTCCCCGATATTGTCCAACTAGATTTATAGATCCCTCTTTAACTTGTGGTTCATCCATCAAACTTACAAGAACCGATAAACATTCATTATAACCTTCTATTTGGGTTCCTTCAAAGCCCCCCGAATTTATACAGATTAAATCTGCATTTACATCCGTTTTAACCTCATCCACAACCATATCTACATTTTCTCCTATTATACTACTGGCGCAAGATGTTAAAACAACTATAAGTTGAGGTGAATACTTTTTATCAACATCCTTAATTTTATGAGATAGTTTTTCCTCCGCACCAAATACCACGTCATTTTGATCCATTTCTGTAGTTACGATTTGAACAGATCTTGAACTCCGGAGACTTAAAAGATATTTTATGTGATAAAAACATCCTAAAGGTCCATGAATTAAAGGTAAAGCGCCTTTAATTCCTAAAACTGCCCTAACCACCCCAAACAGTTTACAAGTTCTTAAAGAATCCATATTTAATCCCTATCTAATTTAATTGAATTTATTTTAATGCTCGAAATTAAATTGTTACAGAATAAAATAATTGAAATGAATTTTTAATATAAATATGAATTTAAAAAAATAAAAAAAAGAAATAAATTGGAATTTATTAGTATTAAAAACATTAAATATAAAATTTTAAACTTCTACAGGGCGAAATATCACCACTAATCCTTCAATATTCCCCTTTTCATCTTTAATGGGTGTAACATTTCCATTTATCTGCTTCTGAGTTCCATCTTGGGATATAAGCATAACTGAATCCAAGGGGAGTACATCAAGCTCCAATGAGACATCTCTAGAATCATTCTTAACTCCTAAAATTTTGAAAACATCCTCTAAATCCATTCCAATTGCATCCTGTGCTATCCATCCAGTTAACTCCTCTGCAACTGGATTCATAAATTTAACCTGCCTCAATGAGTCTGTAGCAATCACAGCATCACTGATACTGCTTAACACAGCAGTCAGCCATCTCTGATGTTCTCTCAAACGTTTCTCAGTCCTATGACGGTAAAGAGTTATCTCAATAGCCGTATGTAATTCACTTTCTACAAATGGTTTTCTAATAAATCCAAATGATTCTTTAAGGATATATCCGGAAGGTTCAGTTATTTTAGCTCTTTGTACAGTGTTCTCATCACTGTATGCTGTTAAAAAAATTATCGGAAGACCAAAACGCTCCCTTATTTCTTCTGCAGCACCTATACCATCCATTTCACCTTTTAAATGGATGTCCATAAGTACAAGATCAACTGATTGTTCTTCAACCATTTTAATGGCTGATTCACCTGAAGAAACAAGCCCAACAACTTCATAAGATGCGCTTTCCAGTCCTAATTTAATAGATTCTGCCGTGATTTTTTCATCTTCAACAACAAGAATTTTAGCATTATTCATTTCCTCTTTCACGACCATTAATTTAACTACATATTATTAAAAAATTATTTGAATTTATAAATAGATATAATTAACTAAAATTCTTTATTTAAAAACTATTTACCGCAGCTTATTTCTTATTTTTTTCAATAATTAGATGCTTACTTTTAATGCAAATTTAAAAGAAATAAAAAATTAGGGAGAATAAGTTATCTTACAATTAATATTTTGTTTATCGCATCTAAAACAGCCTCTACACTCGCCATAACTACATCTTCTAATGTAGATCTACCAGAAGCCCTATTTCCTTCATTATCTCCCATTATGACAAACACCTCCGCCAGAGCATCTGTACCTCCAGTTATGGCCTCTATATTATATTCTTTAAGTTCAATATCAGCAGTTTCACCAACTAAGCTTTGTATAGCATTTATAGCTGCATCCACAGGTCCAACCCCTGTTTTAGCTACACTACTCATCTTACCGTTAATATTAAGTTTAACTGTAGCAGTGGACATCACATTGTCTCCAGTCATCACAGACAATCCTTCAAGCTTTACAATCTCTTCTTTAGCCCTACCCAAAATTGTTTCTGACATAGACTTTAAATCAGCATCGGTTATACATTTACCTTTATCTCCCAGTTTTTTAACCTGATTAAAGACCCGATTAAATTGTTCATCATCCAATTCGATTCCATACTCATCTAACTTAGATCTTATAGCATTTGCACCCGTATGCTTTCCTAAAACTATTCTGCGAGTATGTCCCACTATTTCCGGAGTTATTGGTTCATAAGTCTCTGCTTTTTGAAGAACACCATGTACATGTATCCCTGCTTCATGAGCAAATGCATTCTCTCCTACGATAGCCTTATTAGGGGGCATTTTAACTCCAGTAATCCGCGATACCAATTCTGAAGTATCAACCAGAAGCTCTGTTTTCATATTCATTTTTATGCCATATATGCTTATAAGAGCCATTACTACTTCTTCCAGAGAAGCATTCCCTGCTCTTTCCCCCAATCCATTTATGGCTACATGTATCTGGCATGCACCGGCTTCAGCAGCACTTAATGAGTTAGCAACCGCCAGACCAAAGTCATTGTGACAGTGCACACTTATTGGAACCTTTAAATCATTTTCAAGTTTAGAAATCAAATATTTCATTGAAGCAGGAATCATAACCCCTACAGTATCAGGCACATTTACAAAATCAACTCCTGCATCTTCAACTGCTAGGTAAACTTCTTTAAGATAATCAAATTCAGTTCTAGTAGCATCTTCTGCTGAGAATTCTGCTATTATTCCATGATCTTTTACGTATTCTACAGCCTCTACAGACTTGTTTAAAATATCCGCTTTACTCATTTTAAGCTTGAATTCCCTATGTAAAGGAGATGTCCCTATGAAAATATGGATGTAATCAATTCCACAACCAATGGCAGCATCTAAATCTTTTTTAAGAGGTCTTGCCAAACCACATATTTTAGCATTCAATCCTAATTTAAGGATTTCTCGAGCTGCTTCTTTTTCACCTTCAGAAGAAACCGGGAATCCTGCCTCTATTTTATCGACACCAATTTTATCTAATTTTTTTGCGATTCTTATCTTCTCATCCACTGTCATGGCAACTCCCGGTGTCTGTTCACCATCCCTAAGGGTGGTATCAAATATTTTAATTGTTTCAGGTAGTTCCATGGTTTTTATAACGTTTTCTACATACATTAGGGAAGACCCCCATAATATTATATTATAATAATGAATTTATGAATAGAGATTTGTTAATTAAATTGATAATTAATTTTATTACATATTATATTATTATAATTTTTATTTAATCCTTTAAAAAAGTTCATTAAGTTTGATTTTTTTGTAAAATATTTATTTTTCCCTATCAAGACTGGTTACGACTTGATATTTTTTAAGTACCTATAATTAGACTTAGGAAGTCTCTGAGTCCTGGAGCTAAACCTAAAATGAATATAGCTAATTTCAACATGTTTTTTATGGTTCTATCTTCCACGTAGGTGTCTATAATGTAAAGAGCGAATAATATTACAGTTATCTTAAGCGGATACATTACCAGTGCAGTGCCTGTTAGATTATAGAGTGCATTTGGAAGCACATGCTGTTCACTGTATCCATAAAAACTAACTGCTATAAATGTAGAGCTTGCATCAAATAGATGAGCCATTAAAACGCTTAAATTTAATTTGTCTTTGATCAAACTCCACTTATTTCTTAATATTATGAAAACTGATGATGAAAGTAACCAAGCCCCAATGACTTCGAAAAATGCAGTGAAGTTAACATGGTTTATGTTCAATATGTTGGGTATACATAGAGCTATTCCAATAATTAACATAATACGTCTGTAGTCAAAATTAGTTTTTCTCTCAATGTAAACTGATGTTAAGAGTGCTATAATGGTTATAATCCCTGTTAAAAAATAGATACCTGGAGTTACCAGTATATAAGTTAGAGGGTAGATTCCATTATCCACTAATGCTCTGGCGCTGGAGCCGAAGAATATGAATGGTATCAAGGGAATTAACAAGTCTTTAGGATCCTTTTTCAAGAATTTAAATAGTTTGATGATGAATATTACGACTATGCCCAGTATAATCCCAAAGACTACTGTGTTTAAGATAGTATACCCCGGATGGAGATAGATAAAGTTTTCTCCAATGAATTGGGATAATTGGGATAATATATCAAAATAGTAAAATACCATATAAGTCTAATCTGAAATTTCTAATACTAATTAATATATTATCCTAGTTTAAGTTGTAAATTCTAAATTTAATATAATTAAAAATGAGATCTATAGTATTCAAAAAATCTAAAAAAAATATATTTTTTAGATTTTCTTAAAAAATTATAATTTAGATAACTATTAAGATCTTTTAATCTTCTTTTTAATAACCTCTTTCAATATAAGTGGTAAAGGAGTCCTATTACCAAAAACATTTGTTTTACCCGATAATATTCCTTTAATAACACTTTCAACTGAGAATTCAGCTTCTAATTCTGTTACACAGCTGCCGATTGCACCAAGAAAATGAGCATCACTAGCGCCGATTTCAGGAATCTTTCTTTTCGTTGCAAGTCTTTTAGCTCGCCAATTAGAGTATCCAAAGATGTATCTGGAGTTGAGGGTTTCGATGGCGTCAATATCTAAATCTTTAACGTAACCACACAGTCCTTCTCTGTATCTTACAAATGGATGTGGAGCTATAGCTATTCCTCCGTAACTCCTGATTTTATCAATAGTATCTTCAGGAGATAAACCCTTTTCTATCTCCTGTGTTATTCCCAGAGCCACGATATGTCCTTTATTGGTAGTAACTTCCATGGCAGGTATCACCATAAACTCATCTAAATCTTTTGCTTCCTTCATGGCTAATATTGAACCTTTTAAGGTATTATGGTCGGCGATAGCAATGGCATCTAAACCAATTTCCCTAGATTTTCTTATTATATCCCCTGGTGATGCTGTAGCATCTCCAGAGTATCTACTGTGTATATGGGGATCTATTATCATTTTTATCAAATCATAATCACTTAATTATTTTTATTTAATAAAATAAAAAAAAAATTTTATAAAAATTTAATAATTTAAATATTATTATTTATGGAGTTTTTATAATTAATAGCATTTATTAGACCTACAGGTCCGGCCATCATCACATCTCCTGCGGGAGCAGCGTAATGTACCTTAAAATCTGTTTTTTGAAGGATTTTCCGCTTCGGTCCCGTAGCCACAACACATTCAAAGCCATTAATTGCCTGTGTTATCCAAGCTCCATGACCGCCATCCCCATGTATCTGCTCATGAGGTAAAACACCCATTGCCAGTTTTTCAATATAATTTATCAACTTGTTAGGCGTTAACATACCCGTGTGATGCTCGAAGACTCCTAAAATTTTACCCTCAAAAACGGAAGCTGCCAGAGTATGGCCATTTCCAATATCTAAAGCAACGTAACTATCCAAGTTCTTCACATAATCATCACAAGTAGTTCCGCATATGGCTGCGAATTTTGAATCCATTAAAACCGTATTATAACCCTTAAGGGTTCTTAAAACTGCATTCATCCGAGTAAAATAATCTGGAACAGAATTAAAATATGCAAATTCTTCAGGTCTGCGGGGAATGTCTAATTTTTCCCTTATTTTCATGAAACGAAAGTTTCTATTACCCACGCCCTGCATAAAACCATGATCTTGTACTGCAACCCCTATATAATCGAATTCCAGCTCCACATCAAATTGATTGAATGCTTCTTTTATCGCGTTCAAATCAACATCCTTAAATTCCATTTCAGATAGATCAGGATTTTTTTCTCTATTCCCTATTATTTCAACACCTAATGATTCAACGAGATTCAAATTATCGTTTATAGTTCTAGCAGAGTTTTCAGTCATAATAACTCTGTATCCTTTTTTTAAATGATTTTTTATAGCATTACTTACGGAGCCTCCGCCCATTGTTTCACCGCTTAAAAAAAGATCATTTTTATGTTTACGTATTCTCTCAGCAATTATCCGAGTTGGCGAAGGTAATACCATTTTAGGAGAGTTTTCTACAGATTCTTCTGAATCATAGAGCATTATATCCTGGGTTCCTGAACCCACATCAATTGACAAAATCTTCATGTTAATATAATTGTTCTTAATTTCATATTAAATCAATTAATTAAAAAAATAAAATTTTTTTTTTAATCCAAAAATTATTTACAATGTACAAATATGTACAATAAAGGTTATAAATTAGTATAAAAATTAATAATATATACTCGTAACTATTGTCGATTCGAGACCCTAATTAAAGCTCTAAAAATAAAAGTAATAAATCAAGAAAAAGAAAAAAAGTGATTTTATGTATAAAGTTACATTACCCGAGAAGGATGTTCCAAAAAAATGGTACAACATAGTGGCTGATTTACCTGTAGAACCACCTATGCCTTCACAAACAGAAGAAGGTAAACAACTAGAAAATCTACCAAAAATATTCTCTAAAGGTGTTTTAGAACAAGAAATGTCCGCTGAAAGATGGATTAAAATCCCTAAAGAAATAAGGAATGTTTATAAAAAAGTAGGCCGACCCAACCCCTTATTCCGCGCTAAAGGTTTAGAAGAACATCTAGATACTCCTGCCAAAATTTATTACAAACGAGAAGATTTATCACCCACCGGTAGTCACAAACTTAACACTGCGATCGCCCAAGCTTATTATGCTAAACAAGATGGTATAGAGAGGTTAACAACTGAGACAGGTGCCGGACAATGGGGATCCGCATTATCCCTAGCCTGTTGCCTGTTAGACATGGAGTGTACGGTTTACATGGTAAACGTTTCCTTCAAGCAAAAACCCTACCGAAAAACAATCATGCAAATATATAACGGGAAAGTAATACCTTCACCCAGTAACCAAACAGAATTTGGGAAGAAAATGCTCAAAGAAAATCCCAATCATCCGGGTTCATTAGGTATAGCAATATCAGAAGCCATAGAAGATGCATTAAAAGATGAAAAAGTTTACTACTCACTGGGTAGTGTATTAAACCATGTAATGTTACACCAAACCATTATAGGATTAGAAACTCAGAAACAATTAGAGAAAATCGAGGAATCACCCGACATTATGATTGGCTGTGTAGGTGGCGGAAGTAATTTCGCAGGCTCCACTTTCCCCTTCATTAAAGATAAAATAACTGGTGATCTAGATTGTCAATTCATTGCAGCCGAACCATCATCCTGCCCCACCCTTACCCAGGGAGAATACAAATACGATTTTGGAGATACTGCAGGTTTAACACCCCTCATCAAAATGTACACTTTAGGGCATAACTTTATTCCACCATCAGTTCATGCAGGAGGCCTGCGTTACCATGGAATAGCACCATTAGTTGCTCTTCTTGCACACGAAAAAATCATAGAAGCACGCAGCGTAAGCCAAATCAATGTTTTCGAGAGTAACCAGATGTTCGCACAAACTGAAGGAGTAATACCAGCTCCAGAAACAGGACACGCTATTAAAATAGGAATAGACGAAGCAATAAAATGCAGGAAAACTGGAGAAGAAAAAAACATTATAATTAACTTCTCAGGACATGGTTTGTTGGATCTGCAGGGATATGATGATTTCCTAGAAGGTAAATTAGAAAAGGACTAAAAAATTTAATTCTTCAAAACTTTTTTTTAGAAAAAAACTTTATTCTTCCAAATTACTCCTTTTTTTAAAACTTTTTTAATTTAATAAAATGTATAAAAAAAATTTATCACTGCTTTTTTTTTAATATTATAATTATTATCTAAAAGAAAAATTACAATTTTTATAGGAACACTAAACAATAACCTATAATAATATGTTAAAATATGTTTTTTTGAAATTTTAACATGTTTCTATACATTAATTCTCTAAAAATTAAGTTTGTATCTACTATTCTTTAAATTATAATTTATAATAATTAAAATAAGATTTTAATTGGATTTATTAAAACATTGAAGATTTACAATTCAGCTTTTAATGAGCCGATATCTATAAATAAGATTGTTTTTAAACCCTATTTTAACTAATATTAAGAAATTTTTAAGTTCTAATATTGGCTAAATAACGAATTTTAATAAATCTTAGAAATAGAAAATAAAACAAAAAAATATAATTAGAAAAAGAAGTTTATGCGAAAGGAAGGTGATTAAAATGAAGCAAAACGTAGGCATATTATTATTGATAATAATAGTTGCAGTTGGAGCAGTAGGTGTTTGGGCTATTAGTAATATTACAAACCATAACCCCACTCTAAATTTAACTGCAACTAATAATAACACAACTAATGCCTCTACTAATTCAGCTACAAATCCAGGCAATAATGCAAATAGTGGAAGTGGAAGCAGTAGTAGTGGAAGCAGTAGTGCTGGAAGCGGAAGCAGTAGTGCTGGAAGCGGAAGCAGTAGTGCTGGAAGCGGGAACAGTGGAAGCAGCGGTGATAATGGAGGTTATGGTCTAACAGGGTCTACATATACTCCGAACACCAGTAATCCACATGGAACAGTTCCTGGTTAAATAATTTTGGAGGCGATATTTAAATGATTATTAAAAAGATTTTACCAGTATTGATAGCTATGCTTATGTTTTTAAGCATAGGTTCATCAGCGGCAGCTAATTCAACTACAGTTAATTCTACTAGTTTTAATACTAGTCAAATCAGTCAATCAGCAGGAGTTGTTAAATCCTACGTGGAGACTAATTATGGTTTACCCAACAAAGTTACTGTAGGTAATAACCAAGTAACTCAATCACAATACTTATACTTACTAACTACTGCTACTCAAAACGTAGCTAATGGTAACAAGAGTTCTATTACTCTTAGAAATGTTTCAGCAGCGACGAATCCTCAAAGTGAAACTTTAACCAGTGGAAACATTAATGAAACACAGTATATCGCCATTGCAAAAAGTATAAACACATTTGTCACTGCAAATGGCAGATTACCTAATTATATCTCAACACCTTTAGGAAAAATGAATTATCAATCAGCTATTTACATGTTTAGTAAAATCATGAATTGGTACAAAGAGTACAATCGACTGCCCACCACTGTTTCAGTAGAATCTTGGTATGCTCAAACGCTTGGTCCTTCAGGTCAACTAAACGGTACAGCAAAATTTAATGAAACATTACTGACTCCTAAATCAATTACTTATGGATATGTTCTTAAATTAGGTAATTTTGGTTCAGGTACAAATAAAGTAGCAATTATCGTAGGTATTGATCCTCAAGAAGTACAAGCTCACATAGCAATGCTAAATGCTATAGAGGCTTTATCTAAATCTTTGAAAAACATTCAGATTACAGTTTTCGATATAGTGATTAATAACGGCACAGACTATACCACAGGACGAACCGAAGGCCAATATCTAGCACAACATTATGTAGTACCCAACATTAACACTTCTTACAAGTTAGTTATAGACGACCATGGAAATCGAGGACTTACCGGGTATCTTAATGCAGCGGGACAACCCATCAGTGAATTCCTTATGGCACCGGATCTTGATGCAACATCTTTAAAAATAGCTAACGAAATAATTAGCTCTAAATATACAAACGGAAATTTAGTGTACCATAACATTCCTCCTGCTGACGCTACAAGTCCACCCGTTGTAACCATACCTATAGCTGAGAAAGGGATACCAACATTAATTTTCGAGAATTACTTGGATCAAGCTAACTACGCCCAAGTATTATACGTACATGCCCTACAGTTGCTTGAAGCCGTAAACTCGGTATTAGCATAAAAAATAGATTTTAAAGATTAGTCAGCTTATTTTTTTTATTCTGACTCGTATACTTTTTTTATATTATAAAAATTATTGTAAATTGATCTTTTGAAAAAAAGAAAGCTTTTTCGAAATATTAAAAAAATAAATATTCTTAACAAATCACATAAACTTTTTTTTTAACAAATTTTAACGATTGGAGTAATTTATTTATATTGCTTGATTTTATAAAGATTAATATTTGTGATTCTAAATTAGCTATATTTTGGAGGATATTGAGAATGTATAAGATTGGGGAAGCTTTAATTGGTGATGGTAATGAAATTGCTCATATTGATTTGGTGATAGGTGATAAGGATGGTCCTGTGGGTTCAGCTTTTGTGGAGAATATGACTGGTCTCTCTATTGGACATACTCCTCTTTTAACTGTTATTAGACCTAACTTAATGACTAAACCAGCAACTTTAATTATACCTAAAGTTACTGTTGGTGGTTTAGTGGATGCTGATAAAATATTCGGACCTGCACAGACTGCTGTAGGTCGTGCTGTAGCTGATGCTGTGGCTGAAGGTCTTATTGATGAGAATGATGCTGAGGATATGGTAATTCTGGTCAGTGTATTTATACATCCTGATGCTAAGGATTATCGTAAGATTTATCAGTATAATTATGGTGCTACTAAATTAGCTATAAAAAGAGCATTGAATGGTTATCCTTCTATGAAGAAGATACTAGCTGAAAAGGATAGGGGTACTCATCCTATAATGGGTTTTAAGGTGGTTAAACTGTGGAATCCACCATATTTGCAAGTTGCATTGGATCTGGATAATATAGATCAAATGGAACGTATAATTGACGACTTACCTAATCGAGAGAGAATACTCATAGAAGCAGGTACACCATTAGTTAAGAAGTTTGGTGTGAGTATTATAGGCAAGATTCGTGAACTGCGTAGAGATGCATTCATCATCGCTGATCTTAAAACATTAGATGTGGGAAGAATAGAAGTTAAGATAGCTGCAGATGAAACAGCGGATGCAGTTGCTATATCTGGGTTAGGTACTTTGGAGTCCATTCAGAAAGCTATTCATGAAGCGTCTAAGCAGGGAATTTACTCTATCTTAGATATGATGAATGTTGATAACTTTGTTGAGAAGCTGAAAAGTCTTAATTACAAGCCAGATATTGTATTACTGCACCGTAATGTAGATTTAGAAACTTTTAAAACCGAAAAAGGCGAAAAACTTGGTGAAGTTACCGAATGGGGTAATATTAAGGAAATTAAAGAGATAATGGGTAAAGGTAAATTAGTAGCTGTTGCTGGTGGTGTAACTCCAGATAAAATGGATCAAGCATTGGGAAGTGGAGCAGATATTATAGTTGTGGGACGTTACATTATTGGTTCAAGAGATGTGAGACATGCTGCAGATGATTTCCTGAAATATATGCCACAGGATCCAGATACTATGAGATTAGCCTTGGAAGAGGATGAACCCTTAGAACTTTAATAGATAATTTAATTTGAATCAGAGTTATCAGTTAAAACTATTTTCATCTAATTTTTTATACTTTTTTAGGAAAATTTTATTATTTCTTAAATACTAATCTAAATATAATTCGATTGTTTTTTGTAAAAATGTGAGGATTTAAAAAGTGATACTGGATAATAATATAGTTATAACCTCACTTTAAGGCCATTTTGATATACTTTTGAATTAAATAGTATTATTCAAATAATTACTATCCCTCTTTAGAGAATATTTTTTTTGTAAACTGTACATCAACCACAGCATAAGAATTTGGTAACTATCCAATAACTGATTTCTCGAAATTATTTAAAATATTTTAAATATCCATAGTGTTCCATTTGACATATGATTAGGAATGTACCTGATTGACTTTGGATTTCATTAAATTTAAGGAAGTTGTGGTTTTTTTTCAACTATATGTAAAGCTTCATGCTACAGTGCCTAGCTTTCGTATTGTTCCTGATTAATAAATTTTTCCTTTGGTAAAGCTATTACAAAATCTAAATTATCGTTCATAGCCATTATTTCACCAAATATTGGACATAAATCTAATATCCAAAAGGAATGAATCCGTCAGTCTTAAAATAATCCGATACAACACATCAACCATTAGCATCAATATGATTATTATCTTATGAACATTTGAAGAAAAGAGTATAAAAGAAGCGATTACATGGAAGTTTTAGAATTATTTAAAGAAGGAAAAATATAACTTTATCATTCATTTTCATTCTCTTAATGATTATATTTTAATTAAACATGAAAATTTCCTCATTTCTAATAAATAATCTCGAAAATATCGTTATTAACGTATTATAAAAAATTATTCATTATAATGTTTCTCCAGATATTCTGATACTGCTTCTCGAATGTAGTGACTGACTGGATTTCCACCCTTCTTATCTGCATATTCCCTTAAATTATTCAGGTCATCAACTTTTAACTTGATGGTTAACTGTTGCATCTTTATATTTTCCTTAACTTTAACCATTAAAATCACCACTAAGATTATTTTGGTATAGATATACTATAAGATTATCATACACTTATCGAATTATAGTTATATAATAGATACAAGTATATAATTTTTAAAGTTTAATATACATTAATTGAAGTTCGTTAACTCCTCTATAACGAAGTTTTATTTTTATAATATATAATTTATTTTAATTTTTCTTTCTCCATTTTACGATATACTTGATCTGTAAATTGGCAGTATATCCCAAGCCTAATTCGATAGGTTTTTTGGGTAGAAGTACCTATATCTCGATATATGAAAAAATCTTTTAAGTATTGGTCATCAAAGATATGTTTATGAAAATTTTGCAGAGTTGTGGAGTTCATAATAATATGTTCAATTTTATATCATTAAAAAGATAATATGGAGTTATTAATATCATGATACTGGGTATATGTGGGAGTCCAAGAAAACAGGCCACTGATTACGTGTTAAGAGAAGCTTTAACTATGTTAGAAGAGCGGAACTTTGAAACTGAATTTTATAGTTTACGTGGCAAAGAAATCGGTCCTTGTAAAAATTGTGATTACTGCATTCGTGAAGGTGAGTGCATAATGAAAGATGATATGTATGATATTTACCCTTTAATACGAGATGCTAAGGGCTTAATAATGGCCACTCCTGTTTATAATGGTGGTTTAAGCGCTCAACTTAAGGCAGTTATGGATCGCTGCAGAGCACTGGGGGCTGTGGACTTCGATTTTATGCGTTATAAAGTAGGTATGGCTATAGCCGTAGGTGGAGACCGAATTGGTGGGCAGGAACTGGCGATTCAGCAGATAATGACGTTTTATATACTCACCGGGGCTATTCCGGTGAGTGGTGGGGCCTTTGGAGCGAATTTAGGAGCTAACTTCTGGTCTAAGGATACTTTAGACGGAGTTAAAGAGGATAAAGAAGGATTTAGAAGTTTAAGAAAGACTGTGAAAAGATTTGCCTCATTTTTAGAGAATTTTGAACTAAAAATGGAAAATAATGTTGAGTAACATAATATATGACTTAAATATCATAAAAATGCAGAAATCATTGGAATTTGAATATTTAAGCTTTGTTAAATCAATTTTATATTGGAGTGTCTAATTTATGAGTGGTTCAATTGAAAACCCCGAGTATCAGCTGAAAATTGGGAAGAAGTCAATAATGTTGGACTACAAAAAGTTCTTGCTTTTGAAGGGTATTAAAGAGTATGGATCCATCGCTAAAGCAACTAAAAAAACCGGTCTTCCTTATAGAACTGCTCTTAAATATATTGAGATACTTGAAAATCAGCTTGATACTAAGGTTGTGGTTACTCAACGGGGTGGTGCTGGTGGTGGAGGTGGAAGTCAACTTACTAGCATTGGTAAAATGGTTATAAAGGAATATTCAAAGTTTAAAAGTATTATGAAGAAGCATTTGGATGTGAATGAATTAGAAGGTTATGTAGAAGATATTGATAAGAAGAATCGGGTTATGAATATCCGAATAAATAATATTAGGGTGATGCTTCCCATAATTGAAAATTTAAAAGTTGATGATGATGTTTTACTGTTAATTAGTCCTGATCAAATATTTATTATGTTAGAACTCCAGGAGTCAAGTGTTAGAAATATATTTGAAGGACAGATTATAGAGATGAAATTTAAAAATGAGATGGTAAGGCTTACTGTGACTTTAGATGATGGAATTAATATGCAAGCAGATATTACTGAGTATTCTAGAGATAAACTTAATTTAAATCTTGGTAAAAATGTTTTTATAGGATTTAAAGCAGTTTCTATACCTGTAATAAAGCTTTGAATCTTATAACTTTTAATTTATAAGTTAGATGTTATAAGTAATAAGTAGTATGTTATAAGTTAAATGTTAAAAGTTATGAATTATAAGTTATAAGTAGTATGTTATAAGTTATGAGTAATTAGGTTTAAATAAGAGCTTTAATAATCATCAGGCATTAAATTATAAAAAATTATAGAATAATAACTAAAAGTTATAAGTTATAAGGAGTAAATTTTTTTAATGAGAATTGAAGTTGATAAAGAAAAATGTACTGGCTGTGGAATATGCAGAGAAGCCTGCCCTAAAGGACCTAAAATATGGAAAATCAATGACAAAGCAGAAGCCACAGACTTAAGATACTGCCATTTATGTACTATATGTGCCTCAAAATGTCCCCAAGGTGCTATAAAAGTTATAAGAGATGATAAAGATGAATCGGAATAAACAGTTGCAAAGGAAAACGAATGAAACAGATATCAAAATCTTATTAAACATTGATGGAAAAGGTCAATCCCAAATAGATACTGGAATTGAATTTTTTGATCATATGTTAGAATCATTCGCCAAACATGGATTTTTTGATTTAGAAATTGCAGCTCAAGGAGACACCAGTGTAGATGATCATCATACTGTAGAAGATGTGGGTATACTTTTAGGAGAAGCATTTAAAGAAGCTTTAGGGGATAAAAGAGGAATAAAAAGAATGGCACACTCCATAGTTCCTATGGATGATGCTTTAGCAACTGTAGCTATAGATATAGGTGGTAGGAGTTACACTGTATTGAATTTAATGTTTAAAAAAGCCAAGGTTGGAGATCTTAGCACAGAAAATATGGAACACTTCTTTGAATCATTTGCTTCCTCGGGAAAAATAAATATAAATGCTAAAGTGGAAGGTGAAAACGACCATCACAAAATAGAAGCCCTATTTAAAGCCTTTGCCACAGCCTTAAAAGATGCATCCCGAATAGAACATGATACAATACCTAGCACCAAGGGTATGATATGAAGATTCTAAAAATTTATTAAATGAATTTTTTTTAAGATTGAAAAGTGTATTCAACATTTAATGAACAAAAACTTAAGTCTCAAAAATAGATTAAGATTTATTCTCCATTATTCATATATAGTCTAAATAAAAAAAGAAATGCACACTGCTAAAAAGAAATTTCAAAAATTTTTCCAAAATCTAATCCATTAATTTTTTTATGTTTATAATCCTTATGTATATTCTTTTTACCTTCAACTAATTCTTCAGATTTTATTCCATGTTTTATTGATAATGAAGCTTCAATGAAAGCTGAAAACTTATCGCAAGCCTTTATTATATTTCCATCTAGTGGGAAAAATTCTTCTTTATTATACTTTTCTTCAAGTATTGGAACTATTTTAACTTCATTATCTACTATAATTTTATTTTCAAATTCATTTTCGGTGAAATACCGCATTTCATCATGCCATGGCTTTGGAAGTAATGGTAACAATTTTTCTTTCATTTTCTGGTATTCATATTCCTTTATTACCTCATCTAAGTTAGGGACTTTTTTTACAGGAGAAATAATATCCTTAGTCAAAACTTCAGGAAGATCATGGAATAAACCACAATAATAATTATTATAGAATCGTTTTTCACAAATTTTACCTTTCATTTCCATGGTGCATAAGTAAGAGGCAATGGCTACGATTAACATATGCCCTAAAACAGAAGTTTCAGGTATTCTTGGTGAATGAGCCCATCGTTTCTGGAATCTAAGTTGTCCACATAGATCTACAAATCCAAAAGATTTCTTACCCAGTGAAATCTTCTGTACACCTATGAGATCATAATGGTCTTCAATCTGGTTTTCAATATTCTCCTTAGTCTCCTCAATACCATAAATAAATGGTGCAGTATGGTAAATTATTTTGAATTCCCAATTAGTAGCCAAATAATGAGCAGCTCTTAGAATTCTTCTTTCAATATTAGTTGGTGAATTTGAAAAATATTTCTTAAAATTACCTTTAAACTGTGGATTTAAACCACTGATATCATTTTTTAACTCGTTAAAAACATGTTGATCTAGTTTATTTCTTACATCCTTATCTTCTCTCATTTTATGAAAAACGGGAGCTTTAATGTCAGTTAAAATAACTCTTTGTAGAAATTCGAAGATTCCACCTTCGATAAGAGTTTTCCAATCTATGATTTCGCCACGATCCTCTTCTAGTTTAGCAAGCACGTATGCGATAACCATTTTGTGAGCCTGTTTATCAAGTTCGGTTAATTCAACGGGGCGTATGTGATCGTTCCATCTTTGCATACTGGCTGCTTTTGTAAATCTTTCTAACAATCTGGCTATGCTAGTTTCTTTCCCCATAATATTACCCCAAATATTGAAATGGATAATTGAAGGTTGGAATATGTAGATTATAAGTTTAAAAAGTTTCAAATCATTTATTCGACAATAAGAATTAATAGAATCTGAAGCTAATTTATCAATCAAAAATCGGTTATTAAATTGTAATAAATAAAAAAAATAAAAAATTAGCAGTCCAATGGGACCGCATTAACTATATTTATTCAGGTTTTTTCATTAATTCAGTTTTCCACAGTGTTTGACCTTTTGCACCGTGTGGTTTTCTCATTACTGAATCGTTGGCTTTTTCTATTTCACGAGCTTCTACTGCGAGTTTTGCAGCGGCGGAGATCATTTCATGGGCAGAGGCCACGATTGGTATGTATTTTTCCATTTCTTTGGTCATGAAACAGCCTTTTAAATCGATGTCAGCTACTTTCTGCGCGATTTCATATGCTGCCATTGCTTTGGCTTTAGCGTATGGATTTTTGAATGCAGCAGCAGTTACAGCTACATCGGTACTTATTACCACTTTAGGTAATTCAATAGATCCGGATTCTGCAGCAGCTATTACACCATCTAAAGTTTCTTGAACGACTCGGTAAGCGCCGGTTGCTGCCAGTACTTTTATAACATCGGAGTTGAAAGACGCCATTTCAGTGGGATCTAAGAATTCTCTTCGGGCTCCGATCATAGGGTCTCCTTGAACAATAATGTATCCTAAGCCTTGTTCATCCATTTCATCTTTTTTACCCATTCCAGGAGCGTCTCCGAGTATTATGGCTGGAACATCCATTTTTGAGAGGAGTTCCCTTGCTTTGGCCGGTCCTGGTGCACCTGGGTTTGGACTGATGAATACAACAAAATCAGGGTCGAAGTCCATTATTTTTGGAACTGCATCTTCGATCTGTTCTGGGCTCATTTTTGCACCGGAACTTACGCCTCTAACGTCTATGTTAGGTCTGTCTGCCCTCTCGTCAAGCACTAAGTCAACGACAGGAGAGGTACCTAAATTTCCGCATTTAATAACTCCTATTTTTACTACCATTGTATCACCAGAATTGCTATTTTTATAATCTAATAAGTATTTTTTGATTTAATTTTTAAAACAAGTTTTATATAGAAGATTTTAATTTTAGGAAAACCCTGTAGTTATGTAGCTGGATATAAGTATCTTATCTTAACTTTTGATTTAATTTTAAAACAAAGTTATGTGGATCGTTTTCATAAATATGAATTTGTTATGAAATGAATACTAATTTTTAATACAGACATCAATTTCAAGTGTAAAAATAGGATTTTAGGGCTATGAAACCTTATTTCTTAGTAAATTTGGATATGGACAAAAAATTTGTATTTTAAGATTATTTTCATATTGCAGATTTAGAACTCATATGGAAAATGTTGTTAGCAAATATAAGAAGAGATATTACAGCTAAACCGTAAAAAATCCAAACTATACCATCAGTAGGTCCCGTCTCAACCCAAATCGCAGTGTGGGCCAATATAATAGCATATAATGCAGTATATGCTCCGTTAGCGATTTTTTGCGCTCTATGCATCAGTCGAAGTATCAGTCCAAGTAAAAACATTTGCACAGCAAGACCTAATGCCCCAAAATCCAGGATGGCCGGTCCAAAAATGGTGGAAGTAATACTAACAGTGGGTGTGCTTACATTATAATGATAACCTAGAACTACCTGTCCGACCGTAACTCGTGGATGTCCTCCTGTAAGAGCCTGATGGAAAAGTTCTCCACCAGTAAAGCCGGGCATGTGAACAATTTTATCAAGAACCATCATTGTGAATCCAGCCCGGTAAAAAAGTAATTGTAATGGATTTAAAACCCAAGTCTGCCATTCAATAGATTTTACTGCAATGTAACCTAGTATTACACCAATTACAGCTGCTAAAATAATAGAAAGGATTATGTATCTGGTTTGAATTCGTTGGATATAATAGGTGGTTATGATTACAGTGAATATTATAGCAAGAGCGGTTGTTCTATAGCCATCAATTGCAAACAGTGCTAAACCAATTACGAAAAGGATATAATACCTTTTACTAGGATATTTGGCTAATAATAAGTTTAAAGCAGGGAGAAATAAAATATATGAAACCATCCACAAATCTGTGGTTGCTCTAAATTTGAGATAACCGTTTAGTAGTGGAATACCACCTAGCAAATAGAGGTTTATGGCTTGCAGTATTAAAGCTATTATTACAATTGAAAGTAAAATCCGTTCATCTAGTAGAATTTTTAATTTAGAATACCAGAATGATGGTTTCTTCTGGGTTATATTCTCTCGTTTTAAAGTTGATTTAATACCTGGGGAGTAATAGGTGATTATTTTTGGTACAGTAGCTCCAATGATAAATATTATGGTACCAAAAATCATATATATGAATGTGGTAGTGGACGCCCATTGTAGATTACGGATGTGATAATTGTACCCCAGCATAGCCAATGCCACATAGATTGCTATAGCTACTACTATGATGTAAGGGGAGAATATATCTACTTTATCCAAATTTATTAATTTAATATTTGAATCTCCATTTTTTTTGTATAAAAGAGGTTGAATGATGTATTTATTGATAAAGATTTTTTAGATTTCAGCCGCATTACGAGTAAAATTAGAAGCAAATAATGGATACGCTGCCACATGAGTGTGTATATAACTTGCCACGGTATTTTTTTCTATTAATCCATCATAATCATTTTGGATTCCTCTGCCTCTCAACATCTTGAAGGCAAATTGTGGTTTGGCTCCGTTTAAATTAACCTTAGAGTAGTGAAATTCATGTCCTCTAAATATATCTCCTTTATTTACCAGTATATTATCTTTAATTGCTTTGGATATTATATAACTTAATGCTTGTGGTTTATTAGTCATAATAGAAGGATAATTAAACACATTACACATCTTATAATTATTTATGGATCTTGATAGATACATTAAGCCTCCACATTCAGCATAAATGGGCTTACCTTCAAGATGAAACTTTCGAACTGAATTTAGCATGCCAATATTTGCCCCAAGTTCTTGAGCAAATATTTCAGGATACCCTCCACCTATATATAAACCATCGACATCTGGAACTTCTTCATCATGAATAGGGCTGAAATAAACCAGTTCTGCATGATTAGCCTCTAGTGCATCAAGGTTATCTTTATAGTAAAATGTGAACACCTCATCCATAGCGACTCCCAGTTTAACTCGTTTATGATTTTCCACTTTCCAAAGATCTTTTCTACCTTCCGGAAGTTTTTTTGAATCCTTCATTATCGATATAAGGATATCTAAGTCTATATGTTCCTTTACCATTTCTTTCCATTTATATATGGAATTTTTGATAGTTTCACGCTCAACTGCAGGAACTAAACCTAAATGTCGGTCTTCCACTCTTAATGAATCATCTCTAGGCATTCCACCGATTACATCAGTTTTTGTTAGAGTTTCTATAGCTTCTTTTGTTTTAAGGTAGTGTTTCTTGTTTTTAACTTGATTCAATATCACTCCTCTAATATTTATAGTCGGATCTAATTTTTTAAATCCCAATACAACTGCCGCAGCACTTTTAACTAGACTTCTAGCGTTCATAATTAATATAACAGGAGCATTAAGAGCTTTAGCAACGGAAGCTGTGCTCCCCACTTCTCCTATTGGACTTATACCCTCGTAAAGTCCTCTTACACCTTCAATAATTCCTAAATGAGATTTTGAAATATTTAAACTTCTTTCGAAAGCCTCTCTAATCTGTGAATCATTCATGAAAAAAGAGTCTAAATTTCTGGAATTGATTCCTGTGGCTAATGTATGATAAGTGGGGTCTATGTAGTCAGGGCCAACCTTAAAAGGTTGTACGCGATATTCTTCGGATAGAGCCCCCATTATGCCTGTAGAAATTGTTGTCTTTCCCACTGCGCTTCCAGTTCCTGCAAGGACTATTCTCATATTAATTAAATATTAGATGATTTTATTTAAATTGTACCCCAAAATAAAAGAAATTTACTTATTAAGAATATAATATATAAATATTGAATGATCATTAATATTAAAAAATAAATTATGATAAAATGAATAAAACGAAGAAGCTGGAAATTCTAGGTGAAAGTGCTAGATATGACCGGTGCAATCACATAAATTCAAGTATAGAAAGTTTTTTGAGCAGCAAAATCCCTGGTGTATACAATGCTAGCACCACCAATGGTTGTAAAGTACCATTATTAAAGGTTTTGATGACCAATAAATGTTCTAATGATTGTCGATATTGTATTAATCATAATAAACATCAGTTTAATAGGGTGGAATTTTCACCAGAAGAGCTTACTTCACTATTTTTAGATTATTATCAAAATAGATATGTTGAAGGATTATTTCTAAGTTCAGGAATTCCTAATGATGCAGAAAATTCCATGGAAAACATGGTGGAAGTTCTCCAAAAACTCCGTTTCGAATATGGATATAAGGGATATATACACCTTAAAATTCTTCCTGGTAGTTCTTATGATCTAATAAAAAGAGCAATGAGTTTAGCTGATAGAGTAAGTGTTAATATAGAGGCTGCTACTCCAGAAGGTCTTAGTGATCTTTGTAGTACCAAAAATTATGATACAGATATTATAAGACGTATTAATTGGATTAAAAGACTGATGAAGAGGGATGAAAATCTGACACCCTCTGGTCAAACCACTCAATTTATTGTAGGTGCTACAGATGAAACTGACCAACAGATTTTAGAAAGAGTTGATTGGTTATATAAGAAAATGGATATTAAAAGAAGTTATTTTAGTACTTTTGAGCCCATGAAACATACGCCTTTAGAATTTCGTGAAGATCCATCTCCTAAAAGAAGTCCTAGGCTGTATCAAGCTGATTTTTTACTTAACTCCTATGGGTTTAGTATGGATGAATTGGTTTTTGATGAAGAGGACAATTTAAAATTAGATGCTGATCCTAAATATTACTCAGCATTATTCCATAAAGAGCTTTTTCCTGTAGAAATTAATGATGCTCATTATCAGGAACTTCTAAGGGTACCTGGAATAGGTAAAATATCTGCTGCAAGAATTATCCAGAATAGGAAGTTAGGTAATTGTTTTGAAAAATTAGAAGACCTTAAAAATATTGGTGTTGTAACTAGTAGGGCTGAACCTTTTATTAAATTGAATAGAAAGTATCAAAGCACTCTTGAATTTTAGAATAATCCTCTTTTTCTATAATTTTTAATAAATATTTATTACTTATAAGTTATAAGTGATTTAGTTATAAGTTTTAAGTTAAAACTTATATCTTATCAGTGAATAAGTTACAAGTTAAAACTTAGAAATTATAAGTTATTACAATCCTTTTTCCTCAAAGATCATCCAAATATCGGGGTATCTATCTTTTACCGCTTCCTCAATGAGTGTTGAAGCTTCATTGCTAATACTAAATTCAGGCTTAGTCTTCTTTAGAAATCTCAAAACTGCTGCAGACTTCGCAGACCATAATGAAATGCGGGGGTTTTTATGAACATCTAGAAGGACTTCATTTATAACTCCCTCATCAAAATTTATAGTTTGAACTGAATTAACTTTATTTTCAGCTTCATCTTCTATTTTTTGAGTCTTTTCAAGTTTAGTTTTATCGGTTTTTTCCTTAACTTCTTCTTCATCCAGATAATTACTTCGTATAAGGGCATCTAATCCTTTTCCTAAAGCATTATCCGATTTTTTTCTAACATTTCTGGAGGTCATTTATCAACCTCCAAGCATTCTAGTTTCAAAAGTTCTTCAGCAAGCTTCTGATAAGCCACTGTACCACTGCATTCATCATCATAAACTATGCAAGGTTTACCATGGCTAGGGGCTTCAGCAAGCCTTACGTTACGTGGAATAGTGGTTTTAAATATGTTCTCAGTCTCTCCAAAGTATTCCTTGACATTATTGTATACATCTCTTCCCAAACGGGTTCTCGAATCATATAAAGTTAGAAGAATTCCTTTAATTGGTGAAGGACTGTTTAAACGAGTTTCAACTAAATCCATAGCTCTGATAAGATCTGCCATTCCCTCCAATGCATAAAATTCTGCTTGTATGGGTATTATGACACTGTCAGAGGCCACTATTGAATTTAAAGTTAATAAACCTAAAGAGGGAGGCACATCAATGAAAACATAATCATATTGATCATCAATTCCCTCCATAGACTCTTTTAATATGGAATGAGGACCTATTGTTTTGCTTAATTCAATTTCTGCACCACTTAAGGAAATATTACTAGGAACTAATTCTAAATCAGGGATATCTGTTTTAACGATAGATTCTTGTAGGGTATTTTGACCCGTTAAAACGGAGTATATTGAAATGTTTTGCTCATTTTTTTCGATTCCTAGTCCAGTGGTTGCGTTTCCCTGAGGATCCATATCTATTAACAAAATTTTTCTGCCTAGAAGGGCTAAAGCAGCTGATAAATTAACTGCAGTTGTGGTTTTACCACACCCCCCCTTTTGATTTAGTATTGCAATTATTTCAACCATAAAAATACAATCCTCCCTATTTTATGATAAGTTCTAAATTATAAGTTATAAGTTATAATATTTATACTTTTATGATTATTAGCTATTCGTTAATAAAAAGCATGAGGATAAATAACCGCGTCTTAGAGAGTTAAGTAAACGCCAAAATACATTTTAGGTAAGTAATTAGATATATTCTTATTTGTCAAATTTCTAATATACCTTCATATAATTTAATGAATAGAAAGATTATTTAAATTGAATTAAAAAGAGTATTTCCCAGTAAATTAATTATAGCATTAAGTTAAATGCACCATAGCCAATATTTATTATATTTTAATTATTCGATGCATAGGAGACTATAAATTTGATTGAATTGAGATATTATTGAAAATACACTACGACTCTATGGCCATTTTTTATCTAAACTATTGAATCATAAATAAAACTTGCATAATTATTAAATTTCGTCAATTTGTGTAAGGGTTATTATTGTTTGGGGGAGTTTAAATGGATATTACCGAAGAAATTATATTTAAAAAGTTTGCAAATGTATTTAATTTGGAATATAACAAAAAAAGAGAGGAATGGATAAATAAATGTACTTTTGAAGATAAAGAAGGAAAGAAAGAGGTAATTGAATCATTAATACCTATGAAGCATAATAAATTGAAAAAATTAATTCAATCATTAAAAAAATCTGAATTCGAAGATCTATACATTTATAACTCCAATTATTATGAAAAATTGGTTGATATTCCCTCTAAAGAAGAAAATGACATGGATGTGCTTGCAGATTTCGTGGGAGATTTTGAAGATAAAGATATTCTAATAAAAGATTCTAAGAAAAGTTTGACTTTTGAAATTTCTAGTCCAAGCTTAGATTTCATAATAGCATCATATGTATTTTTTATAGACAATAAGAATAGCATAAAGTCTTTAGACGAATGTCCTGCACTATTCCAGTCCAAAGCATCAAAATTAGGGCTATTTAAAATACACACGAATTTTGAAACCCGAGAAAATATAATTAGTAGCCTCAATAAAATAATGAATTTAGAATCTGAAAGGTATAGGGCCATAATAGATGATAGAAATAAAAAAAATTATAAAAAAATGAAATTTGAATTTGAAAATGTTTTGGTTAATGGCCTATTTAGGAATGTTAAGACCGTGAAGATTTTATCAAAAATTGAGTTAAACCTTGATACTTTCGAAAAATTATATGATTCTTTTATATTTTCTTTAGGGTACAATATAAATATGCCAGTTTTGGAATTTAGGCACTTAAAAGAAGATATTGATTATAATCCAAGGTTAAAATTAGATGAAATTGAAATCCCAAAAAGAAGTTACATAAAAGAGTTAATATATTATTATCAACAAGCACTTTCAGCTGATAATTCTTTATTAGAATATCTATCCTTTTACCAAATTCTTGAATATTTTTATAGTATTGTAGCCCGTGAAGATTTAATGCGCAATGTAAAAGATAAACTTTCTCATCCTAATTTTTCACATACGAATGATGAGAGCATTTTACAGCTTATAGATATTATAAGTAAAGGTAAATTTGAAGAACCGCGAGCTTTAATATTAGTTTTGAAAAGATATTTAAAATTAGATGAGCTTAAAAATGACTTGATAAATTATTGTAAAAATGAAAATTATTTTGATTATTATATTAAAAATAAAATTAATTTTGCAGATGCCGAACCCATTAAAGAGAATAACAACAAAATAATCATGGATACATTGTCTAATAGAATATACAATGTTAGAAATGCTTTAATTCATAGTAAAGAAGGTGAAAAAAGGAGATATGTTCCTTTTTCAGAAAATGAAAATGAATTAAGGAAAGAGCTGCCGTTAATTAGGTTAGTTGCAGAACAAATAATAATTAATAGTTCTAAAAACATATAACTAATCAAACTACTTCATGAAGGTAGATTCAAAAGAGACAACTATACACTAACAAAATATAAAAATGAAGCCTCTTGAATAGTGGAATGATACAAACCGAGTATATTCGTTTGAAACTTCTATTGCGACTTATTTTATTTCAGAACATATTCAAAATTAATTTTTGAAGACTTTCTATTTTCATTCCATTTAATTAACTCATTTAACCATAAAAATTTCCTTAATATTTCATTTTTTTCTTCATATCTATTGATTCCAGATTTATTTTCATTTAATTGAGCCTTAAAATTTTTTATTTTCTTTTTAACGTTATCAGATATAACTTTCAAATCATGGATTAAAGACTTAAATCCGAACACCAAAATAAGTTACTTAAATGGTTTGGCTGAATTCTGTTTAGTTAATGATATAAAACCCGATGAAATGATAAAAACCATATATAATGAAGAAGAGCAAAGATTGCCTTCCTGGGAAAAATCTATAAATAAATGGTTTGAAGCATATGACGAGCATTGTAAAGAACAACAACACACCAAAAAGACTAGAGATAATAGAAGGACAATAGTTAATGCATTTATAGGTTTTCATGAATTATCAACTTATTCTGAAAAAGGTAAAAGAAGAAAAACAAATGGATTTAAAGAACCCAACATCAGAAAGGCATTAACTAAAAAAGAAATAAGAAAAATGTTAAACTCATGTAGAACTTGGAAAATGAAGTCTCTAATATTAATACAAACTTCATCAGGGCTATCTATATCAGATATATTAAAATTAAAGGTAAAAGACTTTCAAAATGGTATTACAATAGTATCTGATGTAAAATCTAGAAAAAAAAGGAGAATATGCAAGTTTCACTTAATCAGAGAGAAAACAAAAAAAAGAATTTATAACTTTTATCAACGAAGAAGCAGCGGAAGCGATTGAGAATTATTTGAAACTTGAAAGAATAGATGTAAAACCAGATGAAGCACTTTTTACTAATAAAAAAGCTTCAGGAGAACCTATACTTAGAATATCATTGCTACAAGCTTATAGGAAACTAAATAATCATCTAGGCTGGACAAACTCAGAAAAAGGGCGTTTTAGAGCTGCAACGTCACATATGATGAGGAAATTCTTTAACACTCAACTCGTTTATGCAGGTATGCCAGAAGAAATTCGTGAACATTTCATGGGTCATGTATTAGAAAATAAAGTTAGAGATGCTTATTTCTTACAAAACGAGGAAGAACTTCAAAAGGTATACCTTGAAAACATGGATAAAATTACAATACGTCCATTAAAGCCACCAATAACTGTATCCGAGTACAAAGAAATGAAGAATGACCAAGAATACCTACAAAAAGAAAATGAAATACTTAAAACCGAGTTGAAAGATGTAAAAGACCTCATCAGTAACTATGATCTTACCACCGAAGACCCTAATGAAGAACTATTAAACGATAATAAGCAAATGAGTGAGGCATTATCGGGTGTAATGTTTGATAATCAAAGGCAACAATCTGAAATAAATGAATTGAATGAATTAGTACAAAACATGGGACAAAAGTTAAAAGAATTAAAAAAGGCTTCTTCATGATTGTCTAAAAGCCCTAATAATTATTTTTTTAGCGTGCTTATAAGTTATAATATAAATATTTTATCTTTAAAAAAATGAATATTAAGCATTTCTGAATAATTATTGCAGAAAAAAAAAGTTAAAAAAAACGAAATTATTTAAAAAGAGATTAGAAATTAACTCGATCCGAGAGTTTTAAAGATAATGGAAGCTTTCTAAATGGCATATTATATGTATCCTGATGTACTAGGTCAATTAACTCATCACTACTCATTAACATTTTTTCATTGCTTTCACGAATATTAACCATTAATTGACTGCTTTCAAATTCTTTATCTCCAACTACAATCACATATGGTACCCATTCATTTCCAGCATTCCTTATTTTTTTTCCAACTGTTTCTGGCCGGTCATCTACATCAATTCTGATATTTTGTTTCATTAAATCATCGGCCAGATGTAGAGCAAATTCTAAATGTCTCTCAGCAATTGGTAGTACTCTAACTTGTGTAGGAGAAATCCATACTGGAAACATGGGGGGTTTCTCAGCCATTTTAATCGCGGTTTTTTCAAGTAAACTACCTATAACTCTTTCAATACTGCCAGTGGGACTGCAGTGGATGATTATGGGATTTAATCCCTCTTCTTCATGATTAATGTAAGTTATACCGAATCTTTCTGCACTTTCCACGTCGATTTGGATGGTTGGGTTTTCCATTGGTCTGCCCAAATAGTCGATAGCTGCAAAATCCATTTTACAAATCCAGTAATGTTTTCTTTTTGGTAATATCTCTATAATAATTGGTTTTCCTATTATACTCTGTGCTTGGAAAACCCATTCTCGATTCTCTTTTAGGAAATCTGCTGTTACTCTCATTATAACTTCATAATTCAGTTTCAGATCATCGCCTGTTTGACTGCACATAGAAATTTGGTTGTTGAATTCCTGCATGGATTGTTCCATATCAGCGCATACAGTGTGCAGATCTGGCATGGTGAATCCTCTTAGTCTTTTAAGTCCAACAACTTCTCCACTTTTCTCTAAGCGGAAGCTGTAAGTTGATAATTCATAAATTGCTAGGGGAAGGTTCTTCCAAGTTATGAAGGTGTCAGCTAATATTCTGAATGCACCAAAACAACAAGCGTATCTGAGCATAAGTTCCTTATTTTTAGTTTGCATACGGTACTGTCTTTCACCAAATTTCTCGGCATGCACCCTGATAGCTTCATCTTCCAAATCATACATTATAGGGGTTTCCACTGGCATAGCCCCTCTTTCAGTTACCAAATTATAAACATAATCTGCTAAAAGATCTCGGATAAGCTTTCCTTTTGGATACCATCTAAGATGACCTATATCTGCTGATGGCTCATAACCTGCTAAATTCTTCTCTTTCATAAGTTTAACGTGTGGAGGTTCTTCACCTGAAGATTTAGTTCTATCCAATTCATAATCAACGAGTTTTTCAAAATCACTGGTTTGATAGGGAAATTCATCCACTTTGTATAGTCTTCCTTTATTGAGGATGTGAAATTTGGATTTTTGAATATGCTGTTCTTCATTTGGTTGTGTGTCAGTTTTTTCGGGAAGAATGGTTCTAGAAAGTTCTGATAACGGATGGCCTTTACAGGAGACTTCGAAGGATTTATACCAACCAAACGGAACTCTAGCAACATTAAGATCGTCTGCCCTTAAATGAGCCTCAATATTATGTAATATCTTTTTTGCAGCATCGGGAGAACTTAGAGATGAGCTTAAATGAGCGTAAGGATAGATCACAACATTTTCTGCACCTATCTTAGAGAAGATGTCTGCTATCTCTATTGCAGCATTTTCCACCACTGAATCGGGGTTTTTCTCATCTTCCTTTTCTACTGCCGTGAAAACAACTAATGAATTTTTAAATTCACCTTCTTTATTTTCATCATCTATTTCTTCAGCTATTTTGGTTTTAGACTTGGTTTTATATTTTATATAATCAGAATGAATTAGGAGTATTCTCATCTCATACCACCAGTAATTATAGTATTAATTTGATAAAATTTCTAAATAAAAATATCACTTGCTATGATATTTATATCCTATCATGTTCTATACAATTTATATTAAATGTTAAATGGTTCAATTAAATAATTTAAAATATTCATTTTAAGAACTAATTTTAAAACTAGGATAAAGAATAAATCTATTTAGTTACCATATTATCAACATATAGTAAAATAATTGTATTTAGTAATATTTTGTTCAAATTTAATAAGATAAGATAAATTTTCATGGTGAATTTTGAATGAAAAGTGACAATATTAAAAAGGGACTGCAGAGAGCCCCTCACAGATCCTTGCTTCGGGCCTGTGGTGTTACAGATGATGAGATGGAACGACCATTTATTGGGGTGGCTAATAGTTTTACTGATATAGTACCAGGTCATATTCATCTTAATCAAGTTTCTAAAGCTGTTAAATTAGGTATAAGTGAAGCTGGTGGCGTGCCTTTTGAATTTAATACCATGGCTATCTGTGATGGAATTGCTATGAATCATGAGGGTATGCGCTATTCCTTAGCTTCCCGAGAGATTATTGCAGATACTGTTGAAAGTATGGCTCAAGCTCATCAACTTGATGCTTTGGTTCTTATACCCACCTGTGATAAAATAGTTCCCGGAATGCTGATGGCAGTTGCCAGAGTTGATATTCCTTCCATTGTAGTTACTGGAGGTCCTATGTTACCCGGAGACTATAATGGAAAGCCTGTGAATTTAATAACTATTTATGAAGCTGTGGGGGCAGTTTCCTCAGGAAAAATGGCGGAAGAAGAATTAGATGAACTTGAACGATGTGCTTGTCCTGGTGCAGGTTCTTGTGCTGGTCTTTTCACAGCTAACACCATGGCTTGTCTCACTGAAGCCATGGGTATGAGTTTACCTTACTGCGCCACGACACATGCTGTTTCTGCAAAGAAAATTCAAATTGCAAGGGAATCTGGAAAGCAAATTATGGGTTTATTGAATAAAAACATAACTCCTTCTAGAATAATGTCTCAAAAAGCCTTCGAAAACGCGGTGGTAGTTGATTTAGCTTTGGGTGGTTCTTCTAATAGCACTCTACATTTGCCGGCAATAGCTTATGAGTTACTGGATCAGGGAGTTAAAGTAGATTTGGATTTATTCGAGGATTTCAGTAGGAAAATTCCACATATTGCTAGTATAAGTCCTGCAGGAGAGCATAGCATGCTTGATTTGGATAAAGCTGGTGGTATTCCTGCCGTATTAACTGTACTTGGGGATAATATTAATCAAAATGTAGTTACTTGTACTGGAAAAAGCCTTAAAGAAAATATTGAAAATGTAAAGGTTATGGATCATACCGTTATAAGAACTTTGGATAATCCGGTTCATCAAGAAGGAGGATTAGCTATTTTAAAGGGTAATTTAGCTCCTAAGGGCAGTGTAGTTAAACAAAGTGCGGTTGATCAGAATATGATGATCCATGAAGGCCCTGCTCGAGTTTTTGATAGTGAAGAAGAATGTGTAAAAGCCATTTTCCAAGGCGAAATTCAAGAAGGCGATGTAATTATTATAAGATATGAAGGTCCTAAGGGAGGGCCTGGAATGAGGGAAATGCTAAATCCCACTTCAGCCATATCTGGGATGGAAATTAAATCTGTAGTCCTCATAACTGATGGGAGATTTTCAGGAGGTACTAGAGGTCCTTGTATTGGTCATGTGTCACCGGAAGCTGCAGCAAACGGGCCCATATCAGTTGTTCGTGATAGTGATATTATCAGGATAGATATTCCAAAGAGAAAGCTGGAATTTGTAGTATCAGATGAAGAAATTGAAAAAAGGCTTAAAGAAGTGGTTAAACCTCAAAGGAATGTTAAAGGCTGGTTATCGAGGTATATGAGAATGGCTAGTTCTGCAGATGAAGGAGCAGTCCTAAAATAGGTGGTTTTAATGACTCAGACTCAAGAAATAATAGGTTATGTAGCTATCATAATTATTGGAATAATTTTAGCTCAGCATTTGAACGTGGTGGTTTCTGGAAGTATGGAACCTGTTTTTTATAGGGGAGATGTAGTAGTTATTGAGAAAGCCGATTTTTTAGGCTTACAAGAATTTAACACCAGCGATGTAAATGTTGGAGATATAGTAGTATATGATGCTACATGGTTCCCTGAACCGGTTATTCACCGTGTTATATTTAAGGGCACAAGTCCTGAAGGACAGTTATACTATGTTACAAAGGGAGATAATAACCCCGGACCCGATCCGGTGGTGGTTTATCCAAACCAAATAGAGGCTAAAGTGGTTTCACTGGGTAGTACTCCAGGTATGAATCCTATAAAGATACCATATGTAGGTTATATCACCATTTGGATCAGAGGAATTCCTGCGTCGAGTTAAATAAATTGTAATTTGAATTTAAAGTAATTTTTTTGAGCATAAAATAAATGTTCTTTTATATTACTTTTTTTATATATTATATTATAAATTGATAAAAGTAATCCGTAGAATAATATCATAATTCAATAAATGCTTTTTAGGGGATTTTATGTATAGAAAATTAGAATTAGAGATTATAAAATCAATTAAAGATGCTATTAAAACTCTAAACTGGGAAATTCCGGATAACATTCCAATAGAGCAACCTCCCCGTGATAATATGGGAGATATCGCTACATCAGTTTCATTCGAATTAGCAAGACAACTCAAAAGATCTCCAATGGAAATAAATCAAGAGATTCTACAAGTGATGGATAAGCCAGATATATTCAAACAGGTTGAATCTATAGGTCCTTACTTAAACTTCAGAATAGATTATCAAAAATTCTCTATACTGGTTTTAAAATCGATTAATGAAAATTATGGAGAATTAGAGAATAAAAATTTAAAGATAATATTGGAACATACTTCAGCAAATCCTAACGGCCCATTACACATTGGTCATATTAGAAATTCTATAATTGGCGATTCATTAGCACGTATATTAATATCCGCAGGATATAATGTGGAAACTCAGTATTACGTTAATGATATGGGTCGCCAAATAGCCATGATAGTATGGGGACTTATAAAACAGGGATATGAGATAAATGAATCAGAAAAATCAGATCATGCCATTGGAAAAACCTATTTACAAGTTAATAAGGATCTGAAAGCTAATCCTAAATTTAGAAATGAAGTAGATAAATTGATGAATATATATGAAGAAGGTAATGATCCTGAAGTTGAAAACAAGTTTAAAATGGTAGTTAATAACTGTTTAGATGGAATCGAAGCCACTTCAAAGCGTCTGAAAATAAGTCATGATGCTTTCATATGGGAAAGTACCTTGATAAAGGATGGATCTGTAGATGAAATATTAAAATTACTAGAAGAACACTTACAAAAAAATGAAGTATTGTATCTCAATTTAGAGGATTATGGAGTAGAAAAGGAACTTATATTGACTAGATCTAATGGAACATCTCTTTATTCCACACGTGATATTGCATATCATCTTGAAAAATCAAATAACGCCGATATAATAATAGATGTTCTTGGTTCAGATCATAAGTTAGCTATTGAACAGTTAAAGATTGCATTAGAGTTGATAGGTGGAAAAAAACCTGAAGTTATATTTTATGAATTTATAACTCTACCTGAAGGTTCTATGTCTACTAGACGAGGCATATTTATCAGCGTTGATGAATTAATGGAAGAATCCGTAGAGAGAGCTCATAACGAAATAAGGAAAAGACGAGAAGACATAGATCCTTTAATAGCTGCAGAAATAGCTGAAAAAATTGGTATTGGAGCTATAAGATATTATATCGCACGTCTTTCACCGGAAAAACATATAGTTTTTAAATGGGATGAAGCTTTGAGCTTTGAAAGAGGCTGTGCATCTATACAGTATGCTCATGCTCGGGCTTGTAAATTACTAGAGAAAGCTGGTGAATTCAAATTCTCTGGAGTTGATTTAGAAAATTTTCTATCGAATTATGATTTAGAGAGCTTTGAAATGGATTTGATCAAAATTTTATCTCGTTTTACTTCTATAATTGAGGAATCCGCTGAAAGCAGGAAAGTACATAGATTGGCACAATACAGCTTAGATTTGGCTAGTGCTTTTAACAAATTTTATAAATCAATGCCAGTAATAGGATCCGATGAGGAAGCTTTCAGACTCCTTTTAGTTGATAAATCAAGGATAACTATCAGAAACTCACTGGATCTTCTAGGTATTGATGCACCGGAATCAATGTAAAAAAGCTTTCAATAAAGAAATTAAAGAATATTTGTAAAAATAGTTCTTTAGATGCTTTTTATTTCATGCATATGCTGAATTCTTTTTTCTATCAGCTTTAAAGTACCAACATCTCGGCGATGGTAGACTTCTCCCTTCACATATTGCGTTGATGCTTCACAAACCTTTTCCGCATCTGCTATATTATCATCCATCGCTACTAAAGCTAAAGCTCTTGAAGAAGAAGTATAAATTTCATTATTATTCTGATTTACGGCAGCGTAATAAATCAAAGCTCCTAACTCATTTATTTTATTTTCATTAATATTTAAAACTTGATTAGAGCCTTCAGCATTTAAAGGATATCCGTTAGGGACTATATATTTACATACCGTGGCTAAAGGCTTAAAATTAGCTGTTCGTAAAGTACCATCAACTATATCTTCACATAAATCTACAAAACTGGAATTAATAAGAGGTAAGACATTCATAGCTTCAGGATCTCCAAATCTAGCATTGTATTCCACTAAACGAGGTCCATCATTACAGAGCATAAATTGACCGTAGAGTATACCTTTATAAGGTCCTACTTCGGTTTTAATTGCTTTTATAGTCTCTTCCATTATTTTAACAGATTCTAAATAACTTTTTTTATCTAAAAAAGGTAATAATCCGTTTTTATCAGAATAAGATCCCATTCCCCCAGTTATAGGTCCTATGTCCCCTTCATATGCATGAGGATGATCCTGAGCTGCAGGCATAGGAATAAGATGATCACCATCAACCAAAGCTTGGACAGTGAATTCTTCACCAATTAATCTCTCCTCGATTACTACTCGAGCGTGTCCTCCAATTTTATTATCGATGACTTCTTTAGCATAGTTTTTAGCATCTTCAGCATCTTTTAAATGTTCTCCAACAATCTTAACACCTTTTCCACCAGTTAATCCAATGGGTTTTACTACAACATCCTTGTCGAAATCTTTTATAAATTTTCCTGCATCTTGAACGTTGTCGAATACCTTATAAACTAGTGAGCCGTTGATATTATAATCTTGGAAGAGGTTTCGCATGAATTCTTTATCAGTTTCAATACGAGCTGCTTCCTTAGTTGGCCCCACACATTTTATGCCTTTTTTTTCCAATGAATTAACTATACCTTTTTCCAATGGTGCTTCTGGTCCTATGATGGCCATATCCACCTTATTTTCCAATGCATATTTCTCGACGCTAGGTATATCATTTTCATTTGAAATATGAAATTTTGATATCCTAGATATTCCGGGATTGTGTTTACTCATAATAGAATATAATTCTGCATCTTTAGCTATAGACTGGCAAATGGCATGTTCTCTGGCTCCAGTTCCCACTACAAGAATTCTCATAAATAAATCCTCCTACAACGTCTTTTTGATTGAGATTTCTATTGTGAAATATTTATTCTCACATATTTATAAAGAAGAATTTTAAGTGAATACATTATATCACTACAGTACAATAAATTTAGGAATATAAAAATTATTTTATTTTATTATTTTAACTTAATTTAACTTAATTAATTATATTAATTAGATCAATTATGAAGAATAAAAAAATTATAGAATTAATGTGCTTTTCGAGTTTTAATTAGAGAAAATACGTGGATAGGTTTTTATTAATCATTAAGGCGTCCTTTATCTAAATAGATAAGTATGTTTTATTTTATATAAAATTTAAAAAAATTTTTTTTAGAATATCGTAATTAATTAATACTATTAATAAAAACAATATTTCTCTATTATATTTAATAAATGATTATATACTGTTCATTGCATGTAAAAAGATGATAAAAGAAGATTTAAATTAATTTTCAGCTTCTTTGGATCAGACGGAGGATTTTATAATATATCTTGAGATGAAGAAGTAGTTTTTTGATAAAAATTAATTCTATTCAAAATAGAGAATTTTGTCAACAATTATGTAAAACCAAAAAAAATTTGATTGTAGAAAAAAATAAACATTATAGTAAGATTATGATAAATTCTATTAAAAAAAGTTTAAAGAAATTTATATGTTCCAACAGTAATAATCATGAATGTAGTGCTAAAGTAGTAGATGAAATAGTTATATAATTGATATTTATTTCACCGATTAAAAAAATAAATATTATTTAAGGTGTTTTTTATGAAAGGCGGCGAAGCTATAATCAAATCATTGCAAGATCACGGAGTAGACGTAGTTTTCGGATATCCGGGAGGAGTACTTCTTCCTTTATATGATGTGATCTATGATTCTGACTTGAAACATATATTAGTAAGACATGAACAATGTGCTGCTCATGCAGCAGATGGTTATGCTCGAGCATCAGGAAAAGTTGGTGTATGCATCGGTACTTCAGGTCCAGGAGCCACGAATCTTGTTACTGGAATTGCAACTGCTTATATGGATTCTTCACCAATAATAGCCATTGCTGGGCAGGTTGGAACTAGTTTAATTGGTAAAGATGCATTTCAAGAAGTAGACACTCTAGGAATAACTATGCCTATTACCAAACATAACTTCCAAGCTATGAAAGCGGATGAAATACCCGGAATGATAAAAGCAGGTTTCTACATAGCCAAAACGGGTAGACCCGGCCCAATAGTTTTGGATCTTCCTAAAGATGTACAGGAGGAGGAATTTGATTATAAAAAGGATCTTAAGATAGATCTACCGGGATACAAACCAACAAAAAAAGGACATACCTTACAAATAAAAAAAGCTGCAAATTTAATTCTAGAGTCTAAAAAACCAGTAATATTAGCAGGTGGCGGTGTAATCCATTCAAAATCTTCTGCAGAACTTTTAAAACTTTCAGAACTTATAAGAGCACCTGTAACCACTACCCTAATGGGTAAAGGATCCTTCCCTGAAGATCATAAATTATCTTTGGGTATGTTAGGAATGCACGGTAGAAAGGTTGCAAATATTGTAGTGGATGAATGTGACTGCCTAATTGCGATAGGATGTCGTTTTTCGGATAGAACCACGGGTAATGTTGAAGAATTCGCAAGTAAAGCTAAAATAATCCATATTGATGTTGATCCTGCTGAAATTGGGAAGAATATTGATGTTAATGTGCCTATCGTGGGTGATGCTAAAAATACATTGACCAGTCTCATCAGGAACATTACTAATATTAAAATAAGTGCTGAAAATGTAACTAAAGCTAAAAAATGGACAGATTATATCTTTGATTTCAAAAATAATTGTATGCCACGTCTTTCATTTGAAGATGTTCCCCTAAAACCGCAGCAGGTTATAAAAGAAATAATGGAATCAGTTGATAAAGACACCATAGTTACAACCGATGTAGGTCAAAATCAGATGTGGATGGCTCATTACTTTACATCTAAGATCCCCAGAACTTTTTTATCATCAGGAGGACTGGGAACTATGGGTTTCGGATTTCCAGCGGCCATGGGAGCTAAAGTAGCATTGCCGGAAAGTGATGTGGTTTCCGTATGTGGCGACGGGGGCTTCCTGATGGTCTGCCAAGAATTAGCTACAATAAAAGAATATGACATACCCATAGTGGTCTGCGTTTTAGACAACCGCTACTTGGGAATGGTAGCACAGTGGCAAAAACTCTTTTATGATGGTAGAATATCTCACACTCGCCTAGGAGATGTGCCTGACTTTGTTAAATTAGCAGAAGCCTTTGGAGTTAAAGGTGAGAAAGTGGAAAGACCAGGTGAGATGAAGGAAACTCTAAAAAATGCTTTAAATTCTGGAGAGCCTACTATTATTGATGTTATCATTGATCCGGATGAAATTTTACCGATGGTGCCCCCCGGATGTGGACTTACCGAGATAGTAGGTGAATATAAAGTGGAAAGGGAATTTTCAGGTGAAATACCCTATGTTAAACCAGCCCATGGTGGTGGGGGTGATTGATATGGATGAGCAGCGTAGCCATATAATAAGTGCTTTGGTATTACATAGACCTGGTGTTTTACAACGAGTAGCGGGTCTTTTTACTAGAAGGGGGTTTAATATAGAAACTATTACAGTAGGAACTTCGGAACAGGATGATATGGCCCGGATGACCATAATTGCTCGGGGAGATGGGAAAGTCTTAGAGCAGATAACTAAACAACTGAATAAATTAATTGATGTCATCAAAGTACGAGATTTAGAGCCTGAAAATACTGTAGAACGAGAATTATGCTTAATCAAAGTGCATGCTCCTGCAGAGCATGTAAGATCTGAAGTTATACAATACGCCAATATTTTCAGGGGTAGAATAATTGATGTTGGTATAGAAACTCTTACCATAGAGATAACAGGAACACCGGATAAAATAGAAGCTCTTATAGATTTGTTAAGAGTATTTGGAATTAAAGAAATTGCAAGAACCGGCCCCACAGCTATATCAAGAGGAACTAAAATTATTTAACATTCTTTTAGATTAATATTAAACTTAAAAAAAAAATTCGTGCTATAAAGAAAAATTTAATGGAGTAAAATAAAATGTATTATGAAAATGATGTGAATATGAAAATCTTGAAGGATAAAATCATTGCCGTAATAGGATATGGAAGCCAAGGAATGGCTCAAGCTAGAAACATGGCGGATAGTGAATTAAATATAATAGTTGGATTAAGAAAAGAGGGTGCCTCATGGAATGCAGCAAAAAATGATGGGATGAATGTTTTATCTGTCGAAGGTGCTGCCGAAGAAGCAGACATAATACATATGCTTATACCGGATGAAATTCAGTCCAAAGTCTATCATGATTCAATTAAAGATGGATTAGAGGAAAGTAACACTTTATCCTTTTCACATGGTTACAACATTCACTATGGATACATCAAACCACCTGAAAACATTAACATCACCATGATAGCTCCTAAAGGGCCAGGAGCAATGGTTAGACAAACTTATATTGAGGGTTTTGGTATACCTGGTTTAGTTGCAGTAGAACAGGATTTCACTAAAAACGCCCTTGATATAGCCCTTGCTATGGGTCAAGGATGTGGACTTACCCGTGCCGGAGTACTGGAGACAACATTTAAAGAAGAAACCGAAACCGATCTATTCGGAGAGCAGGCCGTACTCTGTGGAGGAGCTACAGAGCTTATAAAGGCAGGATTTGAAACCCTAGTTGATGCAGGATATCAACCCGAGTTAGCGTATTTTGAGACTTGTCATGAATTAAAACTCATAATAGACCTGATTTACAATAATGGATTTGCAGGTATGTGGGATAATGTAAGTAACACCGCTGAATTTGGTGGATTGAGTAGGCGAGAAAGAATTATAAATCCTGAAGCTAAACAGGAGATGAAAAAGATTCTGATAGAGATTCAACAGGGAAAATTTGCTAAGGAATGGGCTTTAGAAAATCAGGCTGGAAAACCTATGTTTAATCGTTTAAGGGATATTGAAGGAGATCTATTAATTGAAAAGGTGGGTGCCAAGTTAAGAAAACTGTGTGGACTCCAAAAATAATTCTTAACGTCTAAAACTGTTTTCATATTATATAAGAGAGGAATCATGGTTTTCGTAGGTATGGATCATGGAACTACTGGAATTTCATTTACTATATTAAGCGAAGAAATGATCCATTTTAAAATTGGGCGGGAAAAACTTTCCAACAAAAAAGTATCAGCAATGGAAGAACTTTCAAATAGAGTTGACATTGGTGATATAAAGCTTATGGCTATAACTTATGCTATGGGTGATGGAATAAGTGCCATTACTCCGCTGGAAATGGTGAAAAATCGGGGAGTTATATCTTTAGGTGGTGCGGGTAAAGTTACTGGTGGCGGGACCGCTGTTTACGATGAAATAAATGATTCATGCATTCCTACAGTTTTAATTCCCGGAATCCATAGGGGTCTGCCTTCTTTAGATCTCTGCTTTAAATCCGCCTATTCACACCATGCCAGTGCAGAGAAGATTAGTATTTCTTATAATGCCTATTTAGAAACTGGTTTTAGAAATATGATAATTTCTGATATCAGTTCTAATACAGTTAGTATCCTTATTGAGGATGGTAGAATTAGAGGAGCCATGGATGCCTGCATTGGAGCTATGGGGATAATACATGGTCCTCTGGATCTAGAAATGATTCGAAATATAGATGACGGACTTAAAACAGCTAACGAATGTTTTTCTCATGCTGGAGCTGTTAAAGTGGCAGAATTATATACTAAAGTCGATTTTGCCAAAGATAAATTGTTAAAAAGTTATCAATCAGGTGACCCTAAAGCTGAATTAGCCTTTCGCACTATGATAATGACGATAATAATGGAAATATGGGGTTTAGCTGGAATAGCAAATAAAATTGACGGAATAGTATTAACCGGCTCTATTGGTTCTATGAATGATCCTTATAATTTTTTTGATAGTATAAAGAATAAAGTAGAAGTTCTTGCTCCTGTAGTGAAGTTACCATCCACATCGGGTAGTGTTGGAAGTTCACAAATAGCCAAAGCTGTTTATGAAGGCGAAAAAGAGATTCTAGGCATTAAAGTACTTGATTTTTAAATAATATTTGATATAAAATCTTAATTTTTTCTACAGTTGAAAATTATTTCCATTTTTTAGTTGATTTTTTTTATACAGTAGAATAAAAAATCGTTAATTAACTAATTATTTCTAATTATAATATTAAATTCCTTATTATAATACTTTAAATATTTAAATAATTCTAAATATTTATTTATATCAACCATTTTTTCATCAAATCCATATCAGAAGTTGAATTTAAAGTGATAGGAGTTAAAGTGGCACACTTTTCCCTTTTAAGAGTGTGCACATCGGTACCAAGATCATCATTCTCAACAGGATCACCATCAATCCAGTAATAAGGTCTCCCCCGTGGATCTAATCTTTTTTGTATATGTATTTTATACATTCTTTTACCCAATTTAGTTAATTTAATATTATTACTGTCAGGGGTAGATGGTATATTCAAGTTTAGAAAATCTACTCCATCTGGAAGGCCTTTATTAATTATAGTCTTAGAAACCTTTCTAGTAATTTTCTGAGCGTGAGAAAAATCTAAATCCACATGACCATCATGGAATTTAATATCACCCCTAGTAACCTGAAGAGATACAGAAAGTGCAGGTACTCCATGGGCAGCAGCTTCCATAGCTGCACCAATAGTTCCAGAAGTGGTTAACTCTGACATCCCAAGATTTTCACCAATATTAATTCCAGATATCAATAAATCAGGTTTTTCTCTGACAATCTCGAATATTCCAATAATCACTGCATCAGTAGGCGTTCCGGAAACTGAATAAGCTTCACTTCCATCCATAAGCTTAGTAGGTGTTACTCTTATAGGTTCAAAAAGTGATAGAGCATGCCCAATACCGCTTTGTTGAGTTGCTGGGGCCACTACATTGATCTGACCCAGATCATCCGCTGCTTTCTTAGCGGCCAGGATTCCTGACGAGTTAACACCATCGTCATTAGTAATGAGAATTCTCATGAATGAATGTATATCCTTATCCTTCAAAAAGTTTATGTGGTATAAAATAGGAACAGTTTTATGTATAAAGAACTATTAAAGAAATAATAAAGATATTCATGACCATTAAAATGAGATTACATTTAATAAATTCATCATTCACCTCTATTCTAAGGTGAGCAAATTGGAAAAAACCAGACTAGTTAATTTCGTGGCCAAGATAATGGAAGAATCCGGGTTCAAAGCCTATAAGAACTTTCAAACATCTCGTCATATAATAGATATTTACGGTGTCCTACCAACAATTTTAGGAGATATCGGTGTTGTAGTGGCGGTTAAAAATTATGATGAAAGATGGGAAGTTGGACTCGATGTTTTGAAAGAAATGGAAATGGTAGCCAAAACCGTGAAAGCATCCAAGATTGTAATATTTAGCAGCTCATATTTTACCGAGAGTGCATCTGAGTATGCAGATAAAAGAAATATAAACTTGATAAATAAAGATGGGCTGATGAAGCTTGCCAAAAAATTCTCCAAAAGAAATTCAGAAGTAGAAGGAGTTGATGAAGAAGATGAAAACACCGAAACAAGTTATATACCTTCATCATCAAGTCCTATAAATTTTTTTAACGGTAAAAAAAAGAGTTTAAATAAAGGAGGTTCTAGTAAAGGAAGTATAAACATTAGTTTAGGACCTTCTAAAGCAATTTTAAGCAATACAATAGCCCTTATTATAATCGTTTTACTTATATCTTCTTTGTTGACATATATCGTAAGCTTGAATTATAAGAATACAGCCTATCTTGGCATGACCAAAATAATTTCTTCAGCTATATTATCATATGGACTGGTTTTACTTTTACAAAGAGATTTAATGTCATTATTAGTGAAAGGAACAATGGTATTCTTTGCATCTCTTATAATATACGTAATCCTAATTTTAATTGGAGTCTAAAAAAAATCTTTAATAATATTTAATTTTTCCTAATGAACTTTAGAATTGTTTAAAAAAGTTATAGTGGGCTCGAGGAGATTCGAACTCCTGATCACCTCGGTGTGAGCGAGGTATCATACCCCTAGACCACGAGCCCTTATTAATAAATTCACAAACTAAAAAAAATCAAATTTAATTATTATAAAAAATTTATAAATAAATTGAAATGGGCCGGAGGAGATTCGAACTCCTGATCACCTCGTTGTAAGCGAGGTATCATACCCCTAGACCACCGGCCCTATCATTTCAGTTATGGTGTGGAAGGATATATAAAGTTTTTCCAAAAAAAATTGAACTTATAAGAAATATTTTTTTTCTTTTTACATCTATCTTTATATGTTTTGATTAATTAATTATTGAAAATATGGTTAGTTATTATAGTTTATGTTATTAATAATTAAATTTCTATAAATGTTAAGATGAATCTATTTATGGAATAAATTCTAATCCTATTATATTATGATTATTCTACTTATGAGTTGATAATTTATGGCATTTGATGAATCAGGAAAAATATGGTTTAATGGAGAATTTGTTGATTGGATGGATGCTAATGTACACGTTTTATCTCATGTGATACATTATGGTTCCAGTGTCTTTGAAGGTATGAGGTGCTACCGTACTCAGAAAGGATCCGCAGTTTTCCGAATGAAAGAGCATGTTAAACGTCTTTTTAACTCTGCCAAGATTTATCGTATGGAACTGGATTATTCAATGGAAGAATTCTCCCAGGCCATTATCGATACTATAAAGATTAATGAACTAGAAGAATGCTACATCCGACCAATTATATTTAGAGGATATAATGAATTAGGTATTCATCCTTTGAATAATCCGTTAGAATCTATAATAGCAGTTTGGAGTTGGGGTGAATATTTAGGTGAAGAAGCTTTAGATAAAGGAGTGGATGTAGGAGTTTCTACTTGGCGACGTATGGCTCCTGACACCTTACCCAACATGGCTAAAGCGGGTGCGAACTATATGAACTCCCAGCTGGCTAAAATGGAATCTGTACTGAATGATTATCAGGAAGCTATAATGCTGGATTATCAGGGAATGGTAAGTGAAGGAAGTGGAGAAAACGTATTCTTAGTGAATGATGGTGTTTTATTTACCCCACCCACCTCAACATCCATACTTCCAGGTATAACAAGAAATTCAGTAATTGCACTAGCGAACGATTTAGGATTAGAAGTAAAAGAAGAGCAAATACCCAGAGAAATGCTTTACATCGCTGATGAAGTTTTTCTAACCGGTACTGCTGCTGAAATTACCCCAGTAAACTCAATTGATAAAATATTAGTTGGAGATGGATTAAAGGGAGAAATAACAAAGAAATTACAGAACACATTTTTTGATGTCATTAGCGGCACAGTACCTGATAATCATAATTGGTTGACTGTTGTGGATTGATTTAGTCATATAATAGTAATTTTATTAAATCCAAATTAACATTCCATATTTTTTTTTATATTGTAGCTCAAATTTATTGAATAAATTTAATAAAAATGCTAAAAAAACAGTTTTCGCTTAATTATCAAATTATTTAGTACACTATTTTCTCATTTAACATGTTTATTTTGTGGAAATTAATATTTTTAATAAAAAAAAACATATCATATTTTAAATAATGTAAGATAATTTGTTTAAAATAATTCCCGGCAAAATTCCTCTGTTTTAATTCTGATATCATCAACAGAAATCCCTTTAAGAATGGACGCCATCATTGCACCTCCGGCCCCTACACCTTCCTTGACTGATCCTTTAAGATAATTTTTGAGTCCTTCACTCTGGCATTTTTCAAATTGTGGATCCACAGCAAATATTGGTGTATCAGCAATCTGTCTTGATATATAGTTTATATCGGATGTTTCATCCTCCGCTACAAATCTGGTGGTAGCTATGGAAAGATTACTCCAATTAAATCTAGGTAACACTTCTTTAATAATCGCACATACTGCGGTCATCTGAGTACCACCAGCCAAAGTTACGGGTATAGTACAACCAGCTACAATTCCCGCCACAGCTGGGATCATGGGATCTCCCACAACTTCTACAGCTTTAAAAGGGTTTGATTTCAGTTCGCCTGCTTTAAATCCTGAAGCCTTTAATCCTGACGCTACAATATTCTGTTTCAGTTTATGTGGATTATTAGGCATGCTTCCGCTAACTTTATAATTTCCATCATAGCCCATAGCAGTTAGAACGCCCAATGCAGTGGTGGTTCCGGCGGGTGTACTTTCACCTATAAAAAGATGATCAGTTAGTTGAGAGATGGTTTCTCCCAGAATTTCACCGTTAATAAATATTTCTTCAACATTAGAAACCGCAATTCCAGTTTCTATGTTTCCACCAGGTTCAGAATTAATATTCATGTAATTTATATCCGGTTTAATTGCAGCACCAGCATCAGCCACTAAAAAAGGTATATCAGCCAGTTCTAGCGAAGCTTTAGTTATCACAGCCGGAGTTGGGGCTACTACACCGTCAATTATGGTTCGAGGTATCTCCTTAAGACTTCGGGTTTCTCCATGCATTACT
>PMWA01000043.1 GCA_003166335.1 Methanobacterium sp.
CATTTAAACAAATGAATAATAATCTAATTTTTTTTAATTCTTAAGTAATTTCATAGATTTTATAATATATTTACCCTTAAATACTTTAAATTTCTTAGAATGGCTTATTATTCATTTATAGAAATTCGTATTCTTAAACCCTGCTTTTTCTCTACAATCTGGGCTTTTAGAGGGATAAAATGCGAATCTACCAGAAACCGAAGATAGGTTGCAAGTTTAGCCGGTAATTTAAGTGGCGTTTTTATTTTTCGATCTTCAGTTCGTATGACGCAGGAAAGCTTCCCTCGTTTATCCACGTATATTGAAGCTTCTACGCCAGTTTTTAAAGAGTCAACTTCAAAACTACGCAGATGCATTCCTCCATCAAAAGTGTATATTGGTTTTATTCGGATACTTTTACCCTTTCTAAACATTTTATGGGCGTCTGATGATGAAAATCCTTCAGAAACTTTCGAAGCTACAAACCAAGCTCTTTCAATGATTTTTTCAACTGTCTGGTCCGGAGGGATTATTCCTTTTTTTTGGTAATGTTGAATTAGCACATAAACTTCTTCACGTTTTACATCCTGTTCTATGGCACTTATCGCCAGTCTAGTTAGAACTGGCCCATAGCCAGCCATTCTGAATGATGCCCATATTTGATCCTCATTTTGATATGATCGACCTTTAATAATTGCATCCACAGCATTTGCATTCATATGTGCAATATCTAAAAGTTTAGAACGGGAATATTTATTCAATCTGTATGTAATGATCTCCAGATTTCTTCTCCCAGGTATTCTACCTTNNATCTCTTCTTCTAATATTTTCAACGTTGATTCCGGAAGAAGCCTTGATATATTTTCAGGTATGTTCAAGTGATTGTGAATCAATTCTTTTCTTATGTAACGTCCTGAAATCTTCTCTTCATCTAGTTTATATTCAGGGATAATATGAAACTTAAGTTTCTTTTTATATTTTGCATATAAAAATTCATTAACTGCAAACCATCGTATAACATTACGATTAGGAAGATTTCGAGGTATTCCACTAAATATTCCTTGACGGGCAAACGATGATGCATACTTTTCTATTTTATCTGTAGAAACATCGGCTGCATCTACATAATCCACCACACCATCTTCGATCATCATGGCAATCCTTATCGGAACAGTATATGCTAATGTTAGTCTATGATGTAATCCTTCGATAGGTATCACCCGATCAGCACCTGCTTCAATAGCCATCCTAGATCTGGCATCATAACCTACAAAAAAAGGTGCGTGGTTGGCACTATATCCCTTATTAAGATAAATTACTACCTCTTCACTATTTTTATCCGCCAGTTCACGTGCCTTTCTTATTAATTTTACATGACCTATGTGGAGCGGATCAAAATCAGCGCTAATTCCTATCATATTTCGCCAATAGATACATTTTTTAATATTTTCGGATATCCTTATAGTCGTTAAGAAAAGAAAATTATGAAAAAATAAATAAGAATAATTCAATCCTGTTTTATTCTAATATAATAAAGTAAGATTTTTTCTCTCTTTAACTTCTTCTTTAATGAAAGTGGTTTGATCCAAACTATCGTAAGCTTTCATTATATCAGTGTAAAGCATTTCTACCATGTCTCTACCAAAATTTTCTTTAATAACCATTCTCATAACAGCTATATCATCAGCATTAGCGGGTAGAGTGTACGCTGGAACAATCCAACCTTTCTGACGTAGTTTTTCTGAAAGTTGGAAGACAGTAAATTTAGCATCTTCTTTCAATTTAACAGCCACTAGGGGGAACAAGATCTCTTTGTTGATAATCTCAAATCTGCCTGAATTTTCTAGTTTATGAGCCAGATAAATAGCATTCACTAGTAATATTTGTAAAATGTCTTGGTAACCCTTCTTCCCCAATCTAATTAGATTATAATATTGGGCTATAATGGTATTACTAGCCTTGGAAAAGTTCAATGAATAATTAGGCATTAATCCTCCTAAATAATTCACTTCAAAAATAAGCTCTTCAGGAAGGTCATTTTTATCACCAAAGATTAACCATCCCACACCAGGATATACTAATCCATATTTATGTCCGGATACATTAATAGATCGCACTTGTTCCAGTCTGAAATCCCATTCTATTTCAGGATTTAAAAAAGGTGTTATAAAACCTCCGCTGGCAGCGTCAACATGTATTGGTATATCCCACCCTTTAGTTTCCTTTATATTAACTAAAAGATCGTTTATTTCTTTTATAGGATCCATTTGTCCTGTGAAGGTTGTTCCCAAAACTGCACCTACACAGATGGTATTCTCATCAATTTCTCTCTCTATATCCTCTACAGCAACAATTTGTCTATATTTTTCCAGAGGTATTAGTTTCAGTTCCACATCGAAGTAAAGTGCGAACTTTTCCCAAGCAGTATGCACATCAGCACCCATTACTATATTAGGCTGATCATATGGCTTGCCTTCTGCTTGTCTACGTTTTTTCCATACCCATTTATGAGCTAGAAGTCCCAGCATGATGGCTTCGGAAGATCCTATG
>PMWA01000087.1 GCA_003166335.1 Methanobacterium sp.
AAAACCCTCAAAAACGAATGTTTGAGAGATATTAACATTGGTATATATGCTCTGAAGAGTCATTTCAACAATTCAATAAACAACTAAAAAAAGCACATAAACTATATATATAATATCAGGATAGAATCATCATTATAAATCATTAATAATTGGTGATAATTGTGGCACCGAAATCAAGAGCACCGAAACAAAAAATATTCAAAGACGATTTTTGGAAGACAAAAGATTTTAAATTTTCAATTGGTGACATCACTGGTAAAACAGGTCAAAAAGAATCAAGAATATCTGAAGAATCATCCTTACCACTAGGACCCACTCCCAAACCTAATATAACCGATTTAAGATCATGGGATATGAAATTACTAAATAGATATGAACCATTTTACGCTCCATTATGTGATATGTGCTGTTTATGTACATATGGAAAATGTGATTTAACTGCAGGTAAAAAAGGAGCCTGCGGCATTAATATACAAGCTCAACAGGCAAGAAATGTGCTTTTAGCATGTTGTATCGGCTCAGCAGCCCATTCAGGACATGCACGGCATCTTTTAGGATATTTAACAAAAAAATATGGTGAAGATTTACCTATAAATCTGGGAATGAATATTGATATTGAAGCTCCCATAATGAGAGTAGTACTTGGTAAAAAACCTGAAACTTTAGGAGACTTAAAAGAAGCCTTAGATTACTTGGAAGAACAAATGGTACATTTATTATCTGCTTGTCACACAGGACAGGAAGGTAATAATATTGATTTTGAATCAAAGGCTTTACATGCGGGTCTAATGGATAATATTGGAAAAGAAATAGGGGACATTGCACAGATTGTAGCCCTTAACATGCCTAAAGGTGATGAAGATGCACCTCTAGTAGAACTGGGAATGGGAACAATTGACAGAAATAAACCAGTAATATTATGTATAGGTCATAATGTCATTCCAGGATCAGGTATTATTGATTATATTGAAAATGAAGAGCTTGAAGATGAATTGGAAGTATGTGGTATCTGTTGTGCTGCATTGGACATAACACGATATAATAAAAGTGCAAAGGTAGTTGGCCCAATTTCAAAACAGTTAAAATTTGTAAGAAGTGGTGTTGCAGACGTTATAGTAGTAGATGAGCAATGCGTGAGAACTGACATTCTCGAGGAAGCTAAAAAGAACAATGCAGTAGTGCTTGCTACAACAGATAAGATATGCCTGGGACTTCCTGACCTGACCAAAGAAGACACGGATAAAATAGTCTCACAGCTTTTAAAAGGCGATATTGAAGGTGCATTGATACTTGACCCGGATAAGGTGGGTGAAGTAGCCACCAGAGTGGCTATGAATATAGCTGAAGACCGTGGAAACTTAAAAATACTACCGGATCTGGATGAAATCACCGAAATGGCTAAAGAATGCACCGAATGCGGTTGGTGTGTCAGAGCATGTCCCAACAGCCAACAGATGATGGATGCTGTTGTAGCAGCAGGTAAAGGTGACTATTCCAAATTCATTGAACTCTACAAATACGATGTTTGTTATTCCTGCGGAAGATGTGAACAAGAATGTGAAAGAGACCTCCCACTAATATCTATGCTTACCAAAATCGGTGAACACTATGTTAAAGATGAAAAATATAATGTAAGAGCAGGTAGAGGGCCAATTCAGGATATTGAAATAAGGCGAGTGGGTGCACCTATCGTCTTAGGAGATATACCTGGTGTTATAGCATTTGTGGGATGCACCAATTATCCGGAAGGTGGGGAAGACGTGGCCAAAATGGCTGAAGAATTCCTAGAGAGGAACTATATAGTAGTGACAAGCGGATGCGGAGCTATGACCATAGGTGAATATCGGGATGAAGAGGGTAAAACTCTTTATGAAAGATACAGCGGTGATTTCGACGCTAAAGGATTAGTTAACGTTGGATCTTGTGTTTCAAACGCCCATATACCAGGAGCATGCATAAAAATAGCCAATATATTTGCCAAAAAACCATTGGAAGGTAACTTTGAAGAAATAGCAGACTATATCTTGAACAGAGTAGGTGCCTGTGGTGTTGCATGGGGTGCTTATTCTCAAAAAGCAGTTGCCATCGCTACTGGAGTAAATCGATGGGGAATCCCAGTGGTACTAGGACCACATGGTTCTAAATACCGGCGATTATTCCTTGGCAGAACAGATAAAGAAGAAAAATGGGAAATCAATGATTTAAGATCTGGCGAAGTGGTGAGTGGTGAACCAGCACCAGAGCATCTTCTTTATGCAGCTGAAAACAGGGAAGAAGCAACAGTTATGATTGCTAAACTCTGTATAAGACCTAATGATACTTCGAAGGGACGACAGTTAAAATTAAACCATTACATTGACTTGCACAGGAAATATTTCGGTGTCATTCCTGATGATATTCATAAATTCGTAAGAGTGGAGAAAGACATCCCAATAATCTATAAAAGAGATATCATGGAAATTCTGAAAGGAAAAGGATGGGAACCAAGAAAAATACCACAAGAACCATCATTAATGAAAATGGATGGTGATTAAATGAGTGAGAGAGTTATTCCCTGGCAGCCAACAGTTATAGCCGGGCCAAAACAGGCTTTATTGGTAACGCCTGAAACAGCTAAAATGATGATTAAGAAAGCTAAGAGACCATTAATGGTTGTGGGGCCTATTGCAGCTGAAGAACCTATAATAAATTATGCTGTAGAGATCTCAGAAAAATGGAAACTGCCCATAGTAACCACTGGAGATGCTTTTAAAGCATTTAATGAAATGGGAATTGAAACCAAACCATATGGAATAGTTGAAATAGTAAACCTCCTTAAAGACCCGGATTGGAATGGTGTAAAAAGTGAAGGGCAGCATGATCTAGTTATATTTATTGGTTGTATTTATTACATAGCTTCACAGGGTCTTTCCACCCTTAAGCACTTTGCACCTAAACTTAAGACACTTACACTTTGCAAATATTTCCATTCCAATGCAGATGCGTCATTCCCTAATATGAAGGATGCAGAATGGTTTAACTATCTTGAAAAAATGAAGATGGATTAAATATTTTTATGAATAATAAAAATGATTAAAGAAATGGGATAAAAGATAGATTGGAGGAATTCAATGTTTGAGGATATACCTGTTGATGTCAGCCCTATGTACGAAGGAGAGCGCATAAGATCAGCTAATATGTTCGTTGAACTCGCTGGCCCAAAATCTATTGGGGCAGAACTAGTTCAAGTAAAAGACAATGTTGAAGACGGTAAAATAGAAGTAAAAGGTCCAGAACTGGCCGATATGGAAGAGGGAGAAATTTATCCTCTGGGTATTTTAATAGAAATCCAGGGTGAAAAATTAGAGAAGGAATTGGAAGGAGTAATAGAACGTAGAACACATGAACTATGTAACTACATTAAAGGATTCATGCATTTAAACCAGAGGGATCAGATTTGGTGTAGAGTCAGTAAAGAAGCAAAAGAATCAGGATTCAAATTAGAACATTTGACTAAAGCATTATCTACATTATTTCGGGAAGAATTCCCTATCATAGAAGCAATATCAATTACGATACTAACGGATAAAGCTGAAGTTGAAGTTTTCTTGGAAAAAGCAAAATCATTATACGAAGAAAGAGATGCTAGAGCTCGAGAGTTATCAGATGAGGACGTAGACGTATTCTACGGTTGTGTGATGTGCCAATCCTTTGCACCCACTCACGTTTGTGTGGTAACACCGGATAGAACGGCTCTTTGTGGAGCGATAAATTGGTTTGACTGTCGAGCTGCCGCAAAAATGGATCCTGAAGGACCTATATTTGAAATAGAAAAAGGTGAAATACTGGACGAGGTTAAAGGCGAATATGAAAATGTTAACTTGGTAGTAGCCGATCGTTCACAGGGTACTTTTGATCGAATTTACCTACACAGTGTATTTGAATATCCTCACACTTCATGTGGATGTTTTGAAGCAGTGGCATTCTACGTCCCAGAATTAGATGGAATAGGGATTGTTGATCGGGATTTCAAAGGTGAAACACCTTTAGGATTACCATTTTCCGCTATGGCTGGGCAATGCTCTGGTGGAAAACAGGTGGAAGGATTCACTGGCTTAAGTTTGGAATATATGAGATCCCCCAAATTCTTGCAGGCAGATGGTGGTTACGAAAGAGTAGTATGGCTGCCTAAAGAGATAAAAGACGCGTTGGTAGATTACATTCCGGCAGATCTTATTGACAAAATTCCTACTGAGGAAGATGTAAACAGTATTAAGGAAATACGAACATTCCTTGAAGAAAAAGAACATCCTATACTAGAACGATTAAAAGTTTCTACAGAAGAAATTGAAACTGATGAAAAACCTATTGAAACTCCTGAACTTGAAGAAATAGAAGAAATGGATACAAGAGAGGTTCCAACGTCTCCTGTAGCTTATGCTTCTGAGATGACGCTTCCAACTTCAACGGGGATGAAGATTATTCTAAAAAATGCTAAAATATACGCCGAGAAGGTGATAATAAAAAGAAAATAAAGGATTAAAATTGAAAAAAAGTTGAAATGGAAATATAATTCTAGAGATACAATATTTTGTGTAAAATAAATTTTTATATAAAGCATTTATGGGGTATTTAGTGATAATAGCTGTAAGTGGCAAGGGAGGAACAGGTAAAACTCTTGTATCATCCCTCTTGATAAAGATCCTTTCTGAAACGGGTAAAGATGTACTGGCAATTGATGCTGACCCTGACTCCAATCTTCCAGAAGCATTAGGAGTCGAGGTAGAGAAAACAGTGGGAGACATTAGAGAAGAGCTTAAACAAGATACTGCGGCAGGTAAAATACCTGCAGGGATGAATAAATGGGATATATTGGACTATAAAATCATGGAATCAGTGGTTGAATCACCTGAATTCGATTTATTAGTCATGGGAAGGCCAGAAGGAAGCGGATGTTACTGTGCCGTGAATAATATGCTTCGAAAAATAATAGAAACATTATCTTCAAATTATGATTTCATAATCATAGACACCGAAGCAGGATTGGAACACCTGAGTAGGAGAACTACTCAGAACGTGAATGTTATGTTGATAGTCACTGACATCTCAAAAAGAGGGTTTTTAACAGCTCAAAGAATTGGAAATCTTTCTAATGAATTAGATATAAATTTTCAGAAGATGTTCTTGGTATTGAACCGGGTTAAAAAAGAAAATGAAGATTTAATTAGGAAGAAAGCGGTTGAAACTGGACTTGATGTCATTGGAGTAATTTATGATGATACTGAAGTGACGGAATATGATATAGAGGGGAAACCACTGATTGGGCTTCCTGTTGATTCTAATCCTGTAAAAACTGTATCAAAGATAGTATCTCAAATATTAGATTAAATATAATTAGAAATTGAAAATTTAAGGATGTGGCTTTATGGATAAAATGACACAGCTTCTTAAACTACTTGAAAAAACGGACACCATAGAAATAAATGAATTTAGAATGGATTTTGAAGAATTAGAAATTCAACTGATGCCCGCAGTTCAAAAAGCGGTGCAACAGGTGGTACAAAAACAGGCAGCAGCAGTAATATCTAATAGAATAATTCCACCAGTACCCTTTGAACTTCCAGTTCATGATTATCCGGGGGAGGTGGCAGAGGTGCAGCTGGGGGCTGGTACAAGAAAACCGGTATTATTAGGTGGTCAAAAAGCCCTTTACCGTTTTGAAGAACCGCAGCCAAACCCTCCAGTAGTAACCTTTGATGTTTTTGATATACCCATGCCTGGTTTGCCACGACCTATTAGGGAACACTTCTCTGATGTGATGGATCATCCTGGTGACTGGGCTAAAAAGGCTGTTAAAGATTTTGGAGCTAATATGGTAACTATACATCTTATTGGAACCGGCCCTAAAGTCATGGATAAAACACCTAAGCAGGCGGCAGCTGATATTGAAGAAGTGCTCCAGGCAGTGGATGTCCCCCTGGTGATAGGGGGATCAGGTGACCCTAAAAAGGATCCTGTAGTTCTTGAAGCTGCAGCAGCAGCTGCAGAGGGTGAAAGATGTCTTCTAGCTTCGGCTAACCTGGATCTTGACTACAGAAGGGTGGCTAAGGCTGCTATGGATTATAATCATGCTGTACTATCTTGGGCTATCACGGATATAAATATGCAAAAAACTCTTAACAAATACCTTATGAAAGAAGGATTAACTAGGGAAGATATTGTTATGGACCCCACCACTTGTGCATTGGGTTATGGAATAGAATTTTCCATAGATGTTATAACTAGGACTAGATTGGCAGCATTAAAGGGTGATAAAGATTTACAGATGCCTATGTCATCTGGTACAACTAATGCTTGGGGTTCACGTGAAGCTTGGATGAAAAAAGATGAATGGGGACCCACTGATTACAGGGGACCTATTTGGGAGATAGTTACTGGGCTAACCATGATGCTATGTGGTGTAGATATATTTATGATGCTTCATCCATCATCTGTACAGCTTTTAAGTGAGATTGGATCTACATTTACCAAAGAGTACCTTGACACTGATGTACCAAATATTTCAAACTGGATAACGGAACTTGGAGTATAAAAGGAGGTTTAAAAATTGCAAGTCACGGCAATGGATATTTACAGACTACTTCCACAAACCAACTGTGAGATATGTGGTGAAGCATCGTGTATGGCATTTGCCACTAAACTCTCAGAAAAGGATACGCAACTCGAATTATGTACAGAATTGGAAGATGATCAATTAGAAAAGCTTGAAAGCCTGCTCGCACCTGCAGTTAGGCAGATAACTTTCGGTATAGGGGATAAAACTGCAACTCTAGGTGGTGATGAGGTACTTTATAGGTATGAATTAACTTACTATAACCAAACACCCTTAGTTATCGATGTAAGCGATAACATGGATGATACTGCTTTTCAAGATAGAGTTAAATCGATTGAAGAAGCAGAATTTGAGAGAACAGGTGAAAAACTAACATTAGATGCTATAGCACTCAGAAACGTATCAGGGAGCGCGGAACAATTTGCAGAAGTAGCTGGAAAACTGAAGAAATCGAAATTACCTTTGGTGCTTTGTTCAATGGATTCTGAAGCCATGAAAGCTGCTTTGGAAGTGGTCGGTGATGAAAGACCTCTTATATACGCTGCCACAGAAAATAACTTAGAGGATATGGCAAATCTAGCTATTCAGTATGAATGTCCTATAACAATCTTTGTGAACAATGATCTGGAAAAGATGAAGGAACTTTCCAGAATCTTACGTGCAAAGGGTATTAAAGATATAGTACTGGATCCCAGCACCTTTGTAGGTGATGGTATAGGAGATACCATCGATAACTTCGTGATGATTAGAAGATTAGCGGTGGAGGAGAATGATGAAGATTTCAGATTCCCAATTATGGGTGTGCCTGCAATTACATGGCTTTATGAGAATGATGATGTGCAAGGTGGAATAAAGGAAGCCACTATAGCAGCTACTCTCATGAATAAATACGCTGACATTCTAATTGTACATGGAACAAACATCTGGGAATTAATACCTATGTTAACTTTAAGACAAAGTATTTACACGGATCCTCGTAAGCCTCAAGCAGTTGATCCTGGACTCTATGAATTTGGAGAGGTTGATGAGAATTCGCCTGTTCTACTAACCACCAACTTCGCATTGACTTATTATACAGTAGAAGGAGATCTTAAATCAGGTAAAGCTAACTGTTACCTTCTGGTGTTGGATACTGAAGGTAGAGCGGTGGATGTTTCCATAGCTGGTAATCAATTCAACGGAAAATCTGTTACAGACCTTATAAAAGACTCAAAAATTGAAGATAAGGTAAAGACTAGAACTCTCGTAGTACCTGGACTCGCAGCTCCTGTGAGTGGTGAAATAGAGGATGAAAGTGGGTGGGAAGTTCTGGTAGGACCAAGAGATTCATCTGCAGTATCTGATTTTTTATTGAAATTGAAAAATAAGGTGTGATAATAAAATGAAGACGTTGATGGTGATAGATCCGAGAATGTGCACCGAGTGTCAGGAATGTATTAATGCCTGTAAAAAGGAGCATGGAATTTCTAGGGGTAAAAAAAGTAGCACACTCCCTATTTTCTGCCTCCAATGCCATCCTGAAAAAGCTCCCTGCGCCCGTATTTGTCCTACTGGAGCTATAAAAGAAGAGGATGGGACGTTAATTATAGATGATGATGCATGTTTACTCTGCAGGTTATGCATGATAGCATGTCCTGTGGGAATGCTAGTGGTCGATGATGAGAAAAAATCAATGCAAAAGTGTACCTTATGTTTGGATTCAGATCGTATAATACCTGCTTGTGTAGAGGCTTGTAAGGATAATGTGCTTAAAATATTCTCAATTGAAGATCTTGAAGATCTTAAAAAGGATATTTCATTTGCAGATGTACTTGAAGAAGCTATGAAACTGTATCAAGATAGAATTTGATTAACATTTTTTGTAAAAAAAAATTAAATTTCGAAGAAAAATATTTAAATTTTTTTTAATTAATTATTCTATCTTCATTTATTATTATTCCTTCATTCTTTAATATTTCTTTTTTCATTTCACTTCCACCACGATACTCTCCAATTTTCATATTGGATTTTACAACCCTGTGACAAGGAATAACTATTGGAAATGGGTTTTTGCCGAGTGCGGTTCCAACTGCCCTATAAGCTTTAGTTCCAAGTTTTTCTGCGATGTATTTATATGTTCTAACATCACCAAAGGGAATTTTCGAAGTTTGTATGAGTACTTCTCTCTCGAATGGCGTTCTCACTACTGATTTTATATTTTTGGATTCTGGAGTCTCGAGATCAAGAGATTTTAAATCGAAATTAACATTTTCGCCTTTATAAATCTTCGAAATGGTTTTTGCTATCTCTATATAATTATCAGATAATTCGTATTCCAGGTACCGGTATGAAATTTCGGCCACAGATTCATCAATTTCATCTTGTGGGAGAGATATTCCAACTATTTTATGAGTTGAACTAGAAATTCCAACTGAGAAATATAGTTTATCTGTTTTGTATGTAGATATTATAATTTTATCGTGGATCTTGTTGATTTCAATATTAAAACACTCCAAATGATTTTATTTATATAAATTGTTAAGAAGAACTTTTTGTACTGGATATTCTTCTATTTAATAATTAAGAATATAGAAGCTATTTATTATTAGATTTATATCTTCATGGGCATCTTCAAATAATTCAGGTTTAATAAAAAAATGAAGATAATAATCCGATCATACAATTTGAAACTTGTGATAATTAATATACTAAGATCCGGGGTTTCACAAATTATTACATAACCTTCCATTTCACCTGTTTTCAATGTTTTTTCTGATACAACGTGTATATTATTGAGTATAAAAGCGTCTTTCAACATTTCTATAAATTCATCTAGCGAGTTTTCGCCAATCCCTATTCCTCTATTTATTGAAAATGTCACTTTCTCCCCATAACTCCCTTTACTATTTTCTTCTCTTCAGTAACTGATTTCATATCCCAATTTATAGGATATGCAAATAGAATTTCACCATCATCAAAATGGATTATTTTAAAGGATTCCGCTAACGTAATTCTTTCAAGTGCTTCCTCTGCTTTCTGCCTGACAAATAAAATATCATCATCCAAGGCGATTTTAATAACATCAACAGTCCGTATGTCACCTATTTTACTCAGAGCCTCTAAGGCTCTCCCGCGAATAAACCTATTCCTATCTTTTTTCTTTTTATTAGAGAGAGCATCTATTAATGATCCTACTACTCTACTATCACCTATATTCCCCAGAGTCTCTACAACTTTACTTCGTATATACCAATCATCATCCTCATTAAATAACTCCATAAGAGGCTTGAATGCAATATCACCCATCTTTCCCAGTGCATCTATAGCGCTACGGCTAACATCATCATCATCATTTAAAACATTTAAAAGAGGTTTTATACCCCTTTCATCACCTATTTTCCCAATACTAACTGCTGCATACATCCTTAATCTCACTCTTCACTATTAAGGGTCATAATTAAGGTTCAACTGTTTTTGTGCTGTTTATATTACCCAAAGCCTTTACAGCATTTTCTCTAACCGTCCAACAATCATCATTCAACGCTTCGATAAGTGAATCAACTGCATTTTCATCACCAATTTTCCCCAGAGCCCAGGCTGATTTCCACCGCACATCATCATCAATGTCTTCTTTCATAGCTGCTATAAGAGGATTTACAGCGCGTTTATCACTGATTATGCCGAGAGTTTCCGCTGAATACTCTCACGGTATTTAAAAGTGCGTGTTGAACTTGCCACTCTTCATACTTCAATGATTTTATAAGGGGTTCAATCGCTCTTTCATCACCCACTTTTTTAAGAGATCTTGTGGCTTCTTTACGTATAAGATATTCATCGTGGTTAAGTGCTTTAATCAAACCATTAATATCCCTGTTTTCTTCCATAGATCGTATGTCTGGATTAAACATCTTATCAGACAAATTCATGTTTCTCAACTACAATTCCTGTTTAGGTGAAAAATAATAGATCAGCCAATATTTAATTTATATTGAATTTAATCGTTTTAGAATTATTTTAATAATAAACGTTAATATTATTTTATTTTAAACAAATTTAAGGATATATAAATTAAAAAAAATCTGTTATAGAAGGTCTTTTAAAAGTTTTAAAAGGTTAGGATGTTTACCTAAGAATTTGAGTGTAGTTAATTTGGATATTTTTTCTAAATCATTATTTTCAAAGAATTCCGCTAGAGCGTTCATATCACTATCACTTAGTTTATCAAATGCTTTTCTAAACTTAAATGATGTTTTTAAGTTATCCTCAAATTCATCTCTCCACAGTTCATCATACCTCTTTAGGGACATTGAAGAAACATTTTCTTCCTTTATAGCTTCTGCTGCAACCTCACCAGCTATTCGGGCACATGAAGCAGTTATATGAATCCCCCCACCGGTTATAGGATCAACTTGTCCAGCAGCATCCCCCACAACTAAAAATCCATCATTATAAGTTTTATCCATAGGTCCTGAAAGTGGAACTCCACCAATATTAAGTTCAACAGGTGTAGCATCAAATTTCGAAACGAATTTTTTAAGATAATAATAAGCGGTTTCAGTTGAGTTCCTAACCCCTACACCCACATTAGCTATGCCTTCACCTTTAGGGAATATCCATGAATACCCTCCAGGTGCTACTGTTCTACCGAAATAAAATTCTAACAAGTTAGGATCAATATCTAAACCCACTAATTCATATTGAGCACAGGAACAGATATCATCAGGATTTTTTATGCTGTTTATTCCAGATTTATAAGCTAAATTTGATTCTACACCGTCTGCAGCTATAACTACATCAGCTTTTATCTCCATAGTTTCGCCTAAATGTTTGGCAACCACTCCACAGACTTTACCTTCTTTTCTAATCAAGTCTTTTACAGTGGTTTTAACCATTACATCCGTCCCAACCTTAGCTGATTCAATTGCCAGATATTTATCAAAAACCCTTCTATCTAATACATAACCCTCAGAAATAGTATTATTATTTAAAATATTACCATCTGTCATTCCTTCTTCTACTTTCATAGTCCTTCCGTCAGGTGCATGAACTTGAGCACCCCTTATCTCAGAGCAAATATATTTTTTAGAAGGCTTCATCTCCAACGTTTCAAAAGTGGAGAAAGTGGTACCTTCAGCACACTGTACAGGGCTTCCTATTTCCTGTCGTTTTTCAATCATCAAAACATCAACATCATTTCTTGATGCAAATAATGATGAAATGGATCCTCCAATGCGTCCCCCTACAACAATAACATCGTACTTCATTGAGCATCCTCCGAGATCAGGGCTCCAAGCGGACACACCTTCTCACATCTTCCACAATTTTTACACCCTTCCCTAATAATTATCTCGTTTTCAGTGAGTTCCAACAGTTTATTAGAACACACAGCAACACATGCACCGCAGTATCCACAACTCTCAACCACATATCTCATTGACATCATCCTTTAATTTAATAGAATTTATTGTGTAAAATATTATTTAGTTTAAATTTTAGAATACAAAATCATTATATGTATAAGGGTTAAAGATAATTATATAACTTATGTTAATCTCTTTAAAAATCATAAAATCTTTAATAAAGTAAGGAATATTCTTTTAATTCGTTATAATCGCCTGAATTTTCAAAGAATCCTTGATAAATTTTTAATATTTAGTTTAAGATTAATCATTAAAAATTTAGTTTACTCTTTGTATTTAATTCGTTCCATTATGCTTAGGATGGTTATAAAGGATAAATGGATTGAACCGTTAAGTTAATATAGGACGTTAACATAAGTTCGATGTAATGCAGGGGTGCCCGAGCTGGCCAAAGGGGGTGGACTTAAGATCCTCTGGCGTAGGCCTACGTGGGTTCGAATCCCATCCCCTGCACTAATATCTGTATAACTGTTCTAAAATGTATAAATGTTCTCAAGATATTTATATAAAAAATTAAAAAAATTAGAAATAATTTTTAATGCCTCAGTGGCTCAGCCGGTAGAGCGATGCCTTGGTAAGGCATAGGTCGGGGGTTCGAATCCCCCCTGAGGCTTCTTTTTAAATTAAACCTTATTTATTATCATATAAATATTTTTTTGAGGTATATAAAAAAATGGAAAGAAAAATCATCCAAATATCAGACTTACATTTTTGTGATATAACATTCTCCACAAATCTAAAAAAATAATGCTTTAAAACAGCTTGAAGCTGAAAATCCAGATCTGATAATTGTCTCTGGAGATTTAACCACTAATGGATATTCACATGAATACGAAGATGCAGCTAATTTTATAAATGAACTGAAAGCTATTGGCAATGTGCATGTCATACCGGGCAATCACGATGCAAGAAATGTTGGATTAATCCATTATAAAAGACTTATTGGGGAAAGAAAATTCACTCAAATAGATGAAAATGGAGGATTTGCAATAATAGGCTTAGATTCTTCACAACCCAGACATAAATGACGGTCAAATCGGTACAGATCAACTACTCTGGCTGAAATCTGAGCTCGATAAGATAACTAATGATCTTTTTAAAATAGTCACTTTTCATCATCATCTGTTGCCAATACCTCAAACTTGGCGGGAAAGAAATATTTTACTTGATTCAGGAGATTTACTCAGAGTATTCATTGGTTATGGTGTTGATTTAGTATTAAATGGTCATAAACACGTTCCTAATGTATGGGTGATTGAAAATATGGTAACCCTCAACTCTGGTACAGCAACAACTCGAAAACTGCGAGGAGAAACCTACCCTTGCTATAATCATCTAGTGATTGATAATGGAAATGTATATATAAACCTTATAAATACTGAAACAGGGTATAAAAAGGAAATTTGCACATTATTCTGTTAAAGTGGAGGGTGATGAGTTTAATATTTGCTCATATAAACATAATTCATTACGATGAAATGGGGTAAAGTCTTTTATATAATAAATCAAAAATGTATCTATAGAATTTTTTTTATTATATTAATTATAAATCATAAAATAAATTTTTTTGAGATTATCATTCTTGATGATCTTATTAATACTTAGTTTTCTTACATTTTGATATAAGAATTAATTGAATTATCTGAAAATAGTAGTAAATTTATGAAAATATAATAAATTTTCAGTGTTTAAGTGATAAAAAGATGTCAAAAACATTAGATATATTAATGGCAGGAGTAATCGCTGGAACAGCGGCTTATGCCACTATTAAACTAGGTATAGGTGGAACAGTTATAGGAACCGTATTATGTTCTATGCTATATCAAATAATTTCTCATATTGTCAAAGAACCAGTTGAAAACATTAAAACACAGAAAATAGAGAGAGAAATTTTTTATGTTTTTCCACTCGTGATAATATTAGTTATTGAAATAATATATCTGTTATCATCTCTTTATAATAGTCCAGAGCAAATATTTACAGCTCTAGAAAGTGCTACGGGTGATAACCTTTTCAAAGTCATAGGAATAGGTTTAATAGTGATGGGATTATACCCTATTATACAACCGGAAAGTATTAAAAAATTTTACGGTTATATATTATTGGTGGTAGGAGTTATAAATCTTTTAATAGGTTTTGTGGATATAACATCACCTGTTGTACAATTATACGCTCCATTATTTTACCAGTTAAAAGAAGTAATTTCGATAATAATTATTGCAGTTATCGCATATGTCATAATTGCTATAACTCGAGAATCAGTGATTATTATACTCAATAAGGACAAAGGTAAAGATAATAAGGATTAATAAATCATAATAAAGCATAAATTAGTTGATAACCATGACCAAAAAGGCTAAAAATAGTACGCTTAAGGCGGTACTGGATGTCATACTCTATGAAAATCCATCCACTCAGGATGAAATTGCTGATAAATTAGGATTAACACGAAGGTATGTTACTAAACTTCTTCAGCCCCTTGTTAAACGAGGAGTGGTGAAAAGAGCTTACATCTTAGATTTAAAAAAATTTGATGAATTTTCTGAGATGTTCCAAGAGGAACCAACTTCTAGGGAGAATGCCGGGAGCTTTCTTATAAAAGATATGCTTAAAAGCATGGCACTACAAGTATGCCAACAGTTCGACCTATCATTTGAGTCTTTTGTTAAATATGATGATGATCTAGCTAATGAAGCCCTCAAATTAGATTATATCACAAATAATATGCATGAAAAANNATCAGTGGACACTGTCATCTCTATAAATCCCTATACAGAATTCAGTAAAACCATGGTTTTCGGTGAAATAGCTTATGATCTAGAGCGCATAGCAGATCACACCTCCCAAATCGCTAACTTTGTTTTAAGCGGATGCTACGAAGTCGATCAAGAAATGCAGAAAACACTTGAAAACATGTTCAAAACATCCCGTAAAATGGTAAAATATAGTATGAAAGCGTTTTTAAACGAAGAATTAGATTTAAAGGATAAAATTATGGATTATGAAGAAAAAATTCATGAATTACAGAAGAAGGCTCTAAATAACATCGCCACTCAAATGGCTGAGGATGATATCATGGACAAAGACCGTTCAACATATTACCTCTCATTATCAAGAGTAGTTAAAGCCTTTGAAAGAATCGGAGATATATCAGTGGAAATAGTGGGCACCGCAGGAGAATTTTATCGAAACATCCCCAGAACCACCACTCCAGAGCGTTTCAGACGAAAAATCTAAAAATTGTATCAAAATCGAGGTTTTGGGATATTGAGTTATACAAACCCTTAAATGTTTTTGCATGTCCGTCAATTATATAATATTATTAGAATTTCTATAAACATTTATTTTTTTTTATCTCAGCAGAATAAGGCAGTTTATTCATTAATAGGATTGAAGTTGATGTAAGGTGAATTTAAGTCTTCAACTATATCTTCCAAATCAAAAATCTTCCGGAATGGAGTTTCATTAGTTTTTTCTTCATCAACATGTGCTAGAATACCGGGTATCCGTCCTATTATAAATAATCCGCATCCAACCCTCCAACTGAATCCTATATCTGATAGTATTGCAGCATTTGCCCCATCTATGTTCATTTTGATCCCTTTCCTCTCAAACATAAGATTCTGCATGGTCAAAACTAGTTCACTATGTTTTCCAAAGCAATTGTATTCTTTTGAAAGTTCCATAAGTCTAGGTGCCCGGGGATCTTCTTTATGGTATCGATGACCAAATCCGGGTACTTTTTTATTGTTATCTAAGAAGGAGTTGATTAATTTATCTGCTAAATCCTCTATAGGGATTTCAGAATTCTCTTTTAATTTCTTGCCTTCTTGTAACATTTTCATGGCAATTTCTATAGCTCCAGCATGGTTTTCACCGAAAGCGAGTATTCCACCTGCTAAACATGCGTTTACGGGGGATCCTGCTGAAGCCATGAGTCGTGCAGCTTGAGTGCTAGGTGGTGTCACTCCATGGTCGCAGAATGATATCAGAACGGCTTGCAGCATTCTTACCTGATCTTGGGAAGGTAACTCACCTTTAATGAGTAAGTATATCATTTCAGGAAAGGATATAGTACCCATTAAATCTTCTTGTGGATAACCCCTGGTGATGAGTCGATTGGGCTCCACTTTGGTTATGGATGTTTTCCACTTGGGATTTTTGGGTTGAAATATACCCTTTAATACTTCCTCGGTTATCATATTACCATTCTTTCCAAACTGATAATATTTAAATTTAACCATTTAGCAGAATATAGATCATAAAATAGGATCTTACTTTAAATAATTTTTTTTTGGTAAATGAAAATTATAATTTATATCACATTTAGTGTTGTTATATACACTAAATAGTAACACTTATATATCGATGAAAGTTTAGTAAAGCGTGAGGTGATTTAATGGACTTTAAATTAAGTTATATAATAGGCATAATAGTCGTGATAGTAGTAATAATAGTGGCTGCTGCTGCATATGCAGGTGTATTCACCAAACCGTCAAAAATAACAATAGCTGGTTCAACATCAGTACAACCAGTAATTACAACCTTAGCTGCACAGTACCATAAGGAAAATCCCAAAGTTAATATAACTGTATCAGGTGGAGGTTCAGCTGTAGGTTTAACAGATGTTCAACAAGGTACAGCTAACATAGGAACCTATTCTTCAAAATTGTCAAACTCCACAGCGAATGCAAATTACACCGGACCACCAATAACCCAGTACCAAATTGCTAACGATGGTATAGTAATCGTAGTAAATCCATCAAATAACGTTAGTGCTCTAAATTCAAGTCAAATAGCAGCTATTTTCGCTGGAAATATCACCACCTGGAATGAAGTTGGTGGAAACAGCTCAAAAATTGATGTATACACAAGAGAAGCAGGTTCTGGTACCAGAAGTGCATTCACAAGTTTAATAATGAATGGCGGTAACATTACTAGTAGTGCTGTAGTTCAGAGTTCCAGTAACGCTATTTTCCAAGCAGTTGCGGGTGATCCTAATGGAATAGGCTATGATTCTTTAGCATCTTTAACTAGTATTGTAAAAGCATTACAAGTCAACGGAGTAGCTCCTTCACAGGCGACAGTTGCAAGTGGTGCATATACCACTCAAAGACCATTCTTGTTATTAACTAAAGGCAATGCAACAGGTCAGACACAAGCATTCATTAACTGGATTTTAAGCCCTGAAGGACAGAAAATAATCCAACAAAGCGGAGCAGTGCCTGTAGGCCCTACTTCATAAAACTAGTGAAAAATAAAAAATCTGAAATGAAATACTATATATTAGTGGTTGAAAAACCACTATTCCCATTTTTTTTGGTGAAAAAAAAGTGTAAACAAACCTGAGGACACTTTTAATAAAAAAACTTTATTTTATATCCTCGATATAGGTCATCTAGGACGTTTAGGTTTGCGTCTAATTCAAATGATATAAATAATTGAAGATAAATTGATATGAATACATTCACACGATTACGATGAGTATGAGGGTTCATATACCAGTTAGAACTGGAAATTTTAGTAATCAAGAATTATTTAGAACGATAAGGTTAAGACATTTCATAACATAGAAAATAGAAATCTGTTCCACCCTATAATACTCATTTTTTACATTTACCTTAACTATCCTATGTTATCCATGCCTAGAATTTAAATCTAAAAGTAAAAGATTAATAGGATAATAACTATCTTAATTCTAGAATTAAACTTAAAGAAATTAATTGAGAGGCAGCTATCATGGCAAGGAATTGGGAAGAATTTTTTATAGAAAAAATATTATTAATAGCAGCAATTTCATCAATCATTATAATAATCGCTATTATAGGCTTCGTCGTTGGCCAAGGTTACACCGCATTGGGAACTATTGGAATTTTAAACTTCATTTTTGGGCTGATTTGGAATCCTGAATATGGTCTTTACGGTATCTTTCCTTTAATTATAGGTACATTGAGTGTAGTGGCTGTTTCATTATTATTCGCTGTCCCTTTATCTATTTTAGGGGCTATGTTCCTAGCGGAAGTAGCACCAAGAACCATGAGAAGAATTTTAAGACCAACTATTCAAACATTAGCAGGTGTCCCATCCGTAATTTACGGATTTTTCGGTTTAATTGTTCTTGTACCATTTATGAGAACACATTTCGGAGGCAGTGGTTTCAGCATTCTAACAGCATCTTTAATTTTAACTGTTATGGTCCTTCCTACTATATTAAGCATATCCGAGGATGCTTTGAGATCCATTCCAGTAGAGTATAAGGAAGCATCACTAGGTTTGGGAGCAACACACTGGCAAACAATTAAAAATGTAATTTTCCCCGCAGCGATACCTGGTGTTATAACTGGTGTTATTTTAGGTATGGGTCGAGCTATAGGCGAAACCATGGCTGTGCTTATGGTTGCGGGAAATGTGCCACTAATTCCTACTTCAATACTTTCACCTGTAAGAACACTTACAGCCAATATAGCTCTTGAAATGGGGGAAGCTACGGGACTCCATTATAATGCACTATTTGCCACAGGAATAGTGTTATTAGGAATCATTATCATCCTTCTTTTAATTGTTAATTGGGTTAATTATAGACAGAGAGTCACTATTGGAGGAGGGTATTTATGAATTTTATCTGGAGATTTAAAAAGGATTTTTATGGGGTGATTTGCCATGAATAGGATGATACCTCCAAAATATGCTCAAAAAATTATGAACGTCGTATTTTGGGCAGTTGGAATTCTAGCTATAGCCATACTTGTTATGGTTATTGGTTATTTACTATATGTGGGATTACCTCAAGTTAATTTAACTTTTTTATTCTCAGATCCAATTGATAATGGAGCAGCTGGTGGTATTTGGCCAAGTATAGTCTCTACATTTTATATAACCATAGTTGCCTTAGTGGTTGCTGCACCTCTAGGTGTATTAGCTGCAGTTTACCTAGCTGAATATTCAGGAGAGAACACATTTGTTAAAACTATAAGATTCGCAACGGAAACTCTGGCCTCTGTACCTTCTATCGTTTTTGGTTTATTTGGATTAGCTTTCTTCGTAGTATATTTACAAATGGGATTTTGTATTTTAGCAGGCGGTCTCACATTGGCTCTTATGGCTATACCCACCATATTAAGGACTTCTGAAGTCGCAATTGAAACTGTGCCACAGTCATATAAAGAAGGCAGTATGGCATTGGGATCTTCAAAGTGGCAAACCGTAATTAGAGTAGTGATTCCCGCTGCGATCGGGGGAATTACTACTGGAATTATTTTGGGAATGGCTAGAGCCATTGAAGAAACTGCAGCTATTTTGTACACTGTAGGTGCAACTACGACTGTTCCAGTTTCTCTATTTGACGGGGGTGACCCTCTTCCTTTACATTTATACACACTAGCAACTGAAGGTATATCACTACCAAACGCATACGGTACTGCGGCTGTTTTGGTGATTTTAATTCTTGTGATAACTTTTTCAACTAATTATTTGGTGGAAAGATACACTAAAAAGATGATGGGTAGGTAAAAAATGGAAAATATAATGCAAATTAAAGATTTAAAAACATATTTTGATAATACAAATGTTCTGAAGGGTGTAACTATTGATATACCTAAACATGAAGTGACATCTATAATAGGACCATCTGGAACTGGTAAATCAGTATTTTTAAGGACTTTGAATCGGATGAACGATGTTATTTCTACTTTTAGAAAAGAAGGTACTATCTTATTGGATGGTGAAGACATTTATGACTCCAAAGTTGATGTAGTAGACATACGTAAAAGGGTGGGAATGGTTTTCCAAAAACCTAATCCCTTCCCTAAATCTATATTTGAGAATGTAGCTTATGGTATGCGTGTTCATGGTGCATATAAAAAGGCTCAGCTCCAAGAAGTAGTTGAAAGTAGCCTGAAAAATGCGGCATTATGGGATGAAGTTAAAGATGACCTTGATAAATCTGCTATGAGCCTTTCCGGTGGACAGCAACAAAGATTATGTATAGCTCGAACTATCGCGGTAGAACCTGAAGTTATACTTATGGATGAGCCTTGTTCTTCTTTGGATCCAATATCCACCACTAAGATAGAGGATTTAATACATAAACTAAAAAATGATTTCACCATAATTATTGTGACGCATAATATGCAGCAGGCTACTCGTGTTTCTAAATACACGGCATTCTTTTTAAATGGTACAATAGTGGAGAAGGGTCTTACTGATAAAATATTCATAGAACCTGAAGATAAACGTACAGAAGATTATATTACTGGTAGATTCGGATGAATTTGTAAATCTTCAAAATATTTTTTTTTATGGGGGCGGTTTCAATTAGATTTAACTTAGTTTTGGAGGGTAAATTAAGGTCTTTAGGGGATGATCTTCTATTTACAAAACCACAATAATTGATGATTATAAAAAATAGATGGAGGATAAAAAATGGCTAAAAAACACCCAAGGACGTCGTTTAATGAAAGATTGAATGAATTAAAGGATGATATGGGAGATATGGGAGATAGTACTCTGATAGCATATAAAGATGCTATAAGTACCCTTTTTAATTATGATGAAGAACTGGTGAAGAAAGTTACAGAAACCGGTGAAAAGATTAATAAAATGAGTTATTTATTGGAAAATAAATCTATGAGTACCATAGCTGCTGAACAACCAGTAGCAAAAGATTTAAGATTCATTGAATCATCTTTAAAAGTAGAAAGTCATCTAAAAAGGATAGGTAATCTAGCAGTTAACATAGTTGAGGTGGCTCGGCATCTTAAGGATGAAGATGTTCCAGAAAAACCAATGAATGATATTAAAAAAATGGCTTACTTAGTAGAGAAAATGGTAAGTAAAAGTCTGGACTCTTTTTTAAATGAGAATATGGATCTCTCAAGGGAACTGCATCAGGAGGATGATGAAATAGATGATTTATTTGATAAAGCATTAAAGGATATTACCCAAACCATGTTCGAGGATAAAGACGCTATAAATTACATGGTATATTTAATATTCCTTGCCAGGTTTCTGGAGCGAATCGCTGATCGGGCTGAAAGTATTGGAGACAGAACCATCTTCATGATTACCTGTGAAAAACCTTAAATAGCGAATTTTTATTTTTTTTTAGATTTTTTGAAAAAATTTGATTTGAAAATAAGTTCATTAAAATGACTGAATTTTGATAAATAATATGATTTTTATGGTTTTAAAACAGCACTTATGTGTCTGCTGGCCCAGCATTGGATATAAACACCAATAGGAAGCCCCGCAGTATGTGTATCTGCTAACTCAATTTTAACGTCGAGAGCTGTAGTTTTACCACCCAATCCCATAGGACCGATGCCTGTAGCGTTTATAAGATTTAAAATTTCAATTTCAAGCATAGCAATCCTCTCTTCAGAGGATGGCATTCCAATATTCCTGAGTAAAGCCTTTTTAGCTAGCTTCATGGCTAAATCAGATGTTCCACCAATGCCTACACCAACAATAATAGGAGGGCATGGTTTACCTCCTGCAGCAATCACCGTATCTAAGACGAATTTTTTAACACCTTCAACACCATCACCAGGTAATGCCATTTTCAAGGCATTGTTATTCTCAGAACCAAAACCTTTCGGAAGAACTGTTAGTTCAATATTCACGTCATCTATTAGATCAATATTTACTTGGGGAATATTTTTGCCAGTATTTGTACCTGTATTCTCACGTGTTAGGGGATCAACTACATTAGGACGTAGAGGTATCTCCTTAGTAGCTTGCTCTACACCTTTTTTTATGCCATCATAAAGATTTTCAACTTCAACTTTACCTAGCTTCACAAAGATGATCGGTAGACCAGTATCTTGACACATGGGAATCTGGAGTTTCTCAGCAATTTTTATATTATCTAGTATGGCTTTAAGGTTAGCTCTAGCTATTTCTTCATCCTCTTTTTCATAAGCTTTCAACAAAGCTTTTTTTACATCGGAAGGCAGCTCTATCACAGCTTGCTTAAATAAATGACATACTGTTTCCTCAATCTGTTTTTGAGTTATCATTGGCATAAACGTATTATCTATAAAGCTTCACATAAAAAAACTTACAGAAAAAATAAAAGTAGAATTATAAAAAAAGAAGTTTAATATTTCATTATTATCTTAATTCTTTCAAGCTCTTTAGCTAATTTATTTCTTTTATCTGATAATAGATCTTCAGAATCCATCTTAAGGGCCTCAGTAGGACAAGCAACCACGCATCTTGGCTTTTCTTGATCAATGCACAGATTACATTTTTTAGCTATACCAGATTCATTTAAATGAATGGCTCCCACTGGACAAGCATTCCGGCATAAACCACAACCTATACAATCATCTTCATTTATGATAATGGCACCATCAACTTCTTCTATAGCATCTTCAGGACAAACAGTGAGACAAGGAGCTCTATCGGGAGAGCAATGCAGACAAAAAACAGGTACCCCATTTATCACTCGAATAGCATTTTGAGGACAGATTCTCTCACATTTAGAACATTCCTCGCAAAGTTCTGGTCTTGCAACCAATTCATTCATACTATTACTCCTCCCTATGCAGGGCTTTCTTGGCTCTAGTGTTAGCAGTTAAAACATTGATAAATTTTGAGCCCTTTTCTCTTTTACCAATACCAGAAAGCTTTCCAATATGTTTCATTTGCTTTTCGAACTTCAGTTTTTCAGTATCCACCTTAGCTATACCTCTTTTAGAACAAGCTTTTATACAGACAGGTGTATCAAGATCAGGGCACTGATCACATTTGTGGGCTTTCCTCTCATGAATTACGATAGCACCAAAAGGACAGACCATCATGCATAAACCACAGCCGATACACTTCTCCTGTATTATTCCATCCTCTTTATTGGCTTCGGTGGGGCATATAAGTTTACAGGGTGCACCTTCACATTGTTGGCATATTATGGGATAGTAAGAGCCTTCCACTTCCCTTATCATGATCCCTGATTTGCCGTGCAGTTGGGCGCAGGCTTCTTCACAATCCAGACAGCCGTCACAGAGATCTGGCTGGATGATTATCTTCTCCAAGATTATTGCACTCCTTTTATATTTTTAATTCAGCGCAGATTTCATTCACATAACTTTGAATTCTTCCCTTCTCTTCATCAGCAAGGTGTTTGAACCTTTTTTGAGCTTCCAAATATTCATTTACAGGTTTTCTTTGAAGTGGCCTATAAGTTACCTTGAATTCACCATTAACAATTTCATAAAGTATCCATGAACCACTGTCAACAGCTAATCTTCCAAGTTCTATAGTTTTGGATGAATCAAAACCCCATCCCGTACTACATGGTTGATGCAGATGAATGTAAGCTGGTCCTTCAAGTTCAGAAGCTTTTTTTACTTTTTTCATGAAATCTTCAGGATAAGATATGGAAGCGGTAGCAACGTAAGGAACACCCTGAGCTGCCATTATCATGGGAATATTTTTCTTAGGTTTATCTTCACCAAAACTCTCTTTTCCATGTGGTGATGTAGTGGTTGATGCCCCGTATGGTGTGGAACCACTTCTCTGTACACCAGTATTCATGTAAGCTTCATTATCGTAACATATATAAATTATGTTATGTCCTCGTTCCATAGCACCTGAAAGTGATTGAAGTCCTATATCTGCAGTTCCACCATCACCAGCAAACACTACAACATTTACATCTTCTTTCCCCTGTGTTTTGAGGGCTCTTTCAACTCCGGAGGCAACTGCACCAGCATTTTCAAATGCTACGTGTATCCATGGAATTTTCCAGGCGGTTTCAGGATATTGTGATGTAATAACTTCTAAGCATCCTGTTGCAGATACTGCAACGGTATTTTTACCTAGCATTTTAAGTGCAAGTCTTACTCCGATGGTTGCACCGCATCCTGCACAACCTCTGTGTCCTGGGGCAAGGAATTCTTCTTCAGGTATTTCCATATTAAACTTCCTCCTGTTTGAGTCCGATCCAATTAATTTTGTCATCACTAGTTGAATTTCTGGTTTCATTTACTATGTTTTTTATATCTTCTGGTGAGACATCACGTCCACCCAAGCCTAAAATAAAGCCGGAGGCATTTACATCCATTTTAGCTTTAATTTCATTATACAGGACTCCCCCAATACCCAATGATATGTTTTTATCTAAGACAGCGATTCTATCAGCATTTTTAATTGCTTCATGAATCTCATCTTTGGGAAATGGTCTGAAAGCTATTACTTTAAGAAGCCCTATTTTTTCTCCCTGATCTCTTAAACTATCGATAACAGTTTTAATGGTACCACATATAGATCCCATGGCTACAAGGATTATTTCAGCATCATCACACATGTATTTTTCAACTAAATCATATTCTCGCCCGAAAACTTCTTCAAATTCTTTATGAACTCCTCTTATAACCTTTTTAGATTCTTCCATAGCTACTTCCATATCATATCTTGCTTCCATGTAATAGTTAGGATCAGTAAAAGTACCTAAAGACATGGGATCTTCTGGATCTAAATAAGCGTGTTTTGGTTGATACGGAATTAAAAATTTATCCACAGTTTCCTGTAATGGAATATCTACTGGTTCAACAGTATGGGTAAGTATAAAACCATCCACACAGACCATGCTTGGAAGTAAAACTTCATTATTTTCAGAGATTCTATAAGCTTGAAGTATTAAGTCCAAGGCTTCCTGAGCATTTTCAGCGTAAAATTGCATCCAACCAGTATCTCGCTGGGAAATTGAATCTTGTTGATCATTCCAGATACTCAATGGTGCTGATAATGCTCGATTAGCGTTTGCCATTACTATAGGATTTCTTAAACCAGCAGCTGCGAATAGAATCTCATGCATTAATGCTAAACCCTGTGATGATGTTGCGGTGAATACTCTAACACCAGTACCAGATGCACCCACAGCTGCGCTTATTGCACTATGTTCTGATTCAACTCTTATGTACTCTGCACGGAGATCTCCGTCTGCTACAAACTGTGCTAGGTACTCTGAGATTGAAGTTTGTGGAGTTATTGGATAAACTGGGATGACTTTGGGCTTTGCTAGCTTAACAGCTTCGGCAATAGCTTTGTTTGCAGAAATCACTTTAATCATTTATTCTCTCTCCATTTTAATTGCTTTAACAGGACATTCTTGTGCACATATTCCGCATCCTTTACAGTAATCATAATCTATTTTATTATCTTTACTTATACATCCTTCTGGGCAAAATAGGAAGCAATTTTCACAATCTATGCATTTATCTTCGTCTAAAATTGGTTTAAAGGTTCTCCAACTACCTGTTTTGTTATGTTTACTACTTCCTGCTTCTTTAACAACTGCTCCTGTGGCCGTCATTGAAAATCACCTTCATTTTATAATTTGTTCATATGCTAGTTTAGAGGCTTCAGCATTCCTTTCACCTATTTTTCCAGGGAAAGTTTCTTTAATTATCTTTATAATTGAATCTAGTGAAACTATACCGGTTATGCCTGCAAAAGCACCTAACATAACGGTGTTTACGATTGGAATTCCTAGAATGTCTAATGCAATTCCAGTAGCGTTGATATTATATGATTCTATGTTTTTTCCAAGATTTACATCATTTTTAGTGTTAATAATTACTTTTCCATCTTTTTTAAGCCCAGATAATACATTTACAGCTTCTAAGAGTGTTTCATCTAGTACAACAACATAATCAGGATTATAAACTTGATATCTTCTTCTTATTGGTTTGTCACTTATTCTTGTAAATGCCATGACTGGTGCGCCTTTTCGCTCAGCACCGAAGAATGGAAATGCTTGACAGTATTTTCCATCTTCAAAAGCAGCTTTTGCTAAAATTTCTGCTGCTGTGACTGCACCTTGTCCTCCACGTCCGTGAAAGCGAATTTCAATCATGTGTTCTACCTCCATTCCACATAGTTAATCATTATAAATTATAATATATATACGTTTGCGATCTATTATAAAATTATTTATCTTAAAAAGTCTAAAAACTTTTTAATTAACAATTAAAGGGTCTATTAAAACTTTTCAATCTATAAACTAATTCTTATTTTGATAAATACTGGGATATAATTAATAAAATTAGAAAATAATTCATCTGAGTTTAAGTAATGAGAATAGTGTTCTCCATAATTGGTGCATATAACTACTTCTACAAACTTTTTTATTAATTTCTGCAAAACAGAAATTTAAATATTCAAGAACATTAATTAATTCTTTTATTATATATAAATATAATTTACATCAAAAACTAAATTTTAATATTAAATAAATTTTCAAACGGAAAGCTATGAGCATGAAAATTTTGATTATAACAGGTAAACTGGCAAGTTCATTGGTGAAAAAAGTTTCAAACCAATCCAAACATGAAATTCATGTTCACACGATGAAAACACCCATAGCAGCATTTTTAACACCTCAAAAAATAATAAGAGAAATAAAGTGCAATGTTAATATTTTAAAATCAATTGACATTATCATCACCCCCGGACTTATAAGAAAAAATGTAAGCCCCATACAAGATGAAATAGGCATCCCAACATATAAGGGACCTAAAGATGCTGCTGATCTCCCCGTAGTATTAGAAATGATTGAAAAACTAGATTTATCATCACAAGTACCGGCTGATAAACTCATAGAGGATGAACTTAAAAGAAGAGCTCTAACTTTCATAAATAATTTTGAAAAAGACAATAAAAACATTAAAAAACTTTTAAAAAAACCTGAAAATATCATGGTTGGGAATCTTCCTGTGGGAGAAGATTTTCCTATGCGAGTTTTAGCAGAAATAGCAAATGCACCACTTTTAAATGAAGAAGAACTGGTAAAGCGGGCTGAATATTTTGTAAAAAATGGTGCAGACATGTTGGATATTGGCATGATCGCTGGAGAGAATCTAGCGAATAATATTCCTGAGATGGTCAAAGTTCTCAAAGTAAATCTGGGAAATATTCCTATAAGCATTGATACTCTCAATCCAGCTGAAATCAAAGTTGCAGTTGAATCTGGAGTAGACTTGATTCTAAGTCTAGATCTTGGTAACTGTGAAGAAGTCATACCATTAATAAGAGAGAAAAAAATTCCAGCAGTCATTCTTCCCACAGATTTCAGTAAAAATTGGACACCAAGAACAATAATGGAACGAGTGAATGCAATAGAAGAATTAATGAAGAAATGTAATGAAATTAATGTTATTGCCGATTTGATTCTTGATCCTATAAACAGCCAAAGCATAGTTGAATCCATAATAGCATGTCATAAATTTAAAAGAAGGAATAAAGTTCCATTGTTTTTTGGAGTGGGAAATGTTACAGAGCTACTTGATGTGGATTCAGTCGGTGTAAATGCTTTGCTTTCCGGAATTGCAATGGAATTAGGTGCTAGCATATTATTTACCCCTGAAGCCAGTGGAAAAACTTTTGGAAGCGTTCATGAACTTGTAGTATCATCTAATATGATGTTTTTAGCCAAAAATAGAGGATCTGTGCCTAAAGATATGGGTATTAACCTTTTAATATTAAAGGATAAACGTAAAAGAGAAAAAATAATTGAAGATATTAATACACCAATTATACCAGGCATTGAAGATTATAAATTTACGCAAGATCCTTATGGTAGCTTTAAGCTAATGATTGAAGATGATGTAATAAAGGCAGTTCATTATAAGAATATGAATCCACATGTTTCCATCACAGGTCAAACAGCGAAGCAGGTATATGATACGATCATAAAAGAAGGTTTAGTTTCAAGAGTTGAACATGCCGCTTATCTGGGTGCGGAGCTCCAAAAAGCAGAAATTAGCTTAAAATTGGGTAAAAATTACCTGCAAGATTTTCCTATATTTTGAATTAAATGAATATTTGTTTAAAAATTTATCCAAATTTATTTTTATGAATTAATAAAATCTCACAATTTAACAAATAATTCAGGGTTATAATTTAATACGGGAGTTATAAAATGTATAAGTGCACTAAATGTGGTGAATCACCAGTAATAATCCGAAGAAAGGCTTCAGGGCAACTTTTATGCAAAGAATGCTTTATAGATTCAACTAAAGAAAAGGTTTTAAGAGACATACGTAAATATGAGCTAATAAAGAAGGGTGATAAAGTTTTAATAGCATTATCTGGTGGAAAAGATAGTGTCATGATTATGAATATCCTTGACATCCTGCGTCGAAGGAATATCATAGATCTTGTAGCTGTAACTATTGATGAAGGAATAAAGGGTTATCGAGAGGATGGAATAAAGATTGCAAGAAAAAATGCGGATAAATTAGGTATAAAACATAGAATCGTGTCATTTAATCATTATTTCAACAAAAATTTAGATGAAATGATGAAAGAACAGAAAGAAAAAGATTCAAGGCACGCTTGCACCTATTGCGGAGTGCTTCGCCGATGGATCTTAAACCGGGTAGCCCAGGAGGAAGATGCCACCAAAATTGCCACTGGTCATAACTTGGATGATGAGACTCAATCCATAATTATGAATTATTTGGAGGGTAACTTAGATAATCTTACACGTATTGGACCTAAATCGGAATCTAACTATCATAAATTCGTTCCTAAAATCAAACCTTTAAGGGAGATAACAGAAAAAGAAGCAGGACTATATGTGATAGCATCTAATTTGGAAGTGCACCTTGCAAGTTGTCCTTATGCTGGAGACTCCTTCCGGGGAGAAGTAGGTCGTTTTATAAAAAACCTTTCAGAGACTCATCCCACTATCATGTACTCTACTCTCCGTGGATTTGACAAGATAAAACCCATTTTAAAGCGGGAATTATCTATGAAGGGAGTTATGAGTGTATGTAAACAATGCGGGGAACCAGCTGCTGGTGATTTATGCAAAGCATGCACTTTCTCAGAAGAATGGAGATAAAAAATTTTATTCATAAATTCGGATCAAAAATTTTTGTGAAAAGAAAATTAAAAATTTAAGTACGAAAAAGAAAGTAAAAAAAAAGAAAAATATTAAACAGTTTTTTTAAATTCCCTCTAATTGATTATTTTAAATGTTTTGCACGTTTTATCTCACGATTACTTATTTTTTGGAAAAATAATTTTTCTAATAGGGTTTTAGTACAATTTATTCGTTTTTATAGTTTTTTTGTAAAAATATCTTGATTTATATGATCAAAAGGATTCAACAGAAGGAAATTATGTATATGTTATTTTGGGTGAAGATTTCATAAGCTTGGTCTAATGGTGTTCTTTTGTCATTAACTCGATTTTGAGGTTTGTCTAGATCTGTGTTTTGGCCTTTAAGCTTATGACCATGAATTTTTTATCATCAGACTTCAGCGTAAACTCACTTTTACCATGCCATTATCCTCTTTTTCATCAAAAAGGATATTCTCCTCACGATCGTATCCTAGGATCTCTCTAAGAAAATCATAAAAATAAAGGTAACTGCTCACTTCTGATTTAAAATCTCCAAGTTCAACCTTTTCAACGTGACTTTTAATAAAATCGTGTTTAAGGATGTTGAATTTAAATGCCTTGTCTTGGGCAGATCGGAATAACTCTTTCATG
>PMWA01000095.1 GCA_003166335.1 Methanobacterium sp.
ATATTGATATAAATCTCGATGGTGAGAAAGCCCGTACATTTGCAGAGTTAAACGACTGGAATACGATTACAGATGAATTTGAGAATACTTTGAAAGGAGTTGTTAAAGTTGGATGATAATTCAGTATATTTTTCTAAGGTCACTAATCTAAAAGAAGACATTAAAAAGAATCTTGAATTCATTAACTGGAAAAACATATTAAAATCAGATTCAACTGTTTTTGTCAAACCCAACTTCACTTTTCCATATTATAAAGAAGGTATAACCACATCACCCGATTTAATTAAATATTTCCTAGAAATTTTGAAACCCCGCGTTGATAATGTTATCTTAGGAGAATCTAATGGTGGAAATCATTCATTCACCTCTGATGATGCGTTTAAAGGTCACAACATGCCTGAAATTTGTAAAGAAATTGGAGTTGAACTAGTTAATCTTTCTAAATTACCTTCACAAAAAGTTAAAGATAATATTAACGGGAAACAAGTAGAAGTCGAGCTTCCACAACTTCTTTTAGATGATGTTGATTGCTTTATTTCAGTCGTGTTTTAAAAGTTCATGTTATGACAAACGTTACATTAAGCATGAAAAACTTATGGGGATGTAATCCCAACACTATGAGATGCCTATGCCACCAAAATCTAAGCGAAAAACTAACATTAATTACAAGAAGTTAAATCCTCAATTAATCCTTATGGATGCTACATATGCCCTTGATGGCCATGGACCAATGTATGGAGAAGCAAAACGGTTAGACATGATATTTTCATCTAACAATCCCATAGCAACAGATTCTCTGGGAACAGTTGTGATGGGTATTCCAATTAAAAATGCTGAGCATATACTAATAGCAGAAAAAGAAGGATTATGCATAACAGATTTAGAAAAGATTAAAATAAATAATGATTGGAGAGAATATAAAATGCAATTCTATCTGTACAATACCTTCCTTGATAATCTTTTAAATCTACTTTTTGAAAGTGAAATAATGGCTAGTTTGGTTACGGATTCTCTAGCCACACTTTTAATTTATGAGATGGCAAAACACCTTCAAAATTCTAATGAACAAGATGTAGTAAATGAAATGGGGTATTGTAAATGAAGATTTTACAAGTCATACCATTCTTTAATCCTAAATTTGGTGGTCCTGTAAAAGGAGTTTACTACTTATCAGAAGAACTATCAAAACGTGGCCATGAAATTACTTTAATCACTACAGATCTTAATTATAACGAAAATTATGTTATTGAACTTGAAAAGCAAGGGGTTGAGGTCATTTGTTTCAAATGTGTATTTAACTTTGCTTCATTTTTATATTCACCTTCAATGGAAAAATGGATAAAAAGTAACATTCAAAAATTTGATTTAATCGATTTACATGAGTTTCGTTCTTATCAAAATAATATTGTTCACATATATTCGAAATTATATGATAAACCTTATATCTTACAGGCACACGGTTCGGTTCTACCATTTTTTCAAAAACAAAAACTAAAAAAAGTTTATGATTTTTTTTGGGGATATAAACTTTTAAAAGATGCAGCTATAGTTATCGCCTTAACTGAAACAGAATTGAATCAGTATAAAAAAATGGGAGTTCCTGAAAATAAAATAGAAATAATTCCAAATGGAATAAATTTAATCAAGGATCAAAATCTCCCTAAAAGAGGATTATTCAGAAAAAAATATGATATAAAAAATGATGAAAATGTTATTCTTTATTTGGGTAGAATCCATAAAATAAAAGGGATAGATTTACTTCTAAAATCATTTTACTTGTTATCTAAAGAAATGGGAAATATAAAATTGATAATTGTTGGTCCGGGAAAAACATCGAATTTGAAAAAAATGATCAAAGGTTCATTAATTGAGAATAAAGTTATTTTTACAGGTCCACTTTATGGTGAAAATAAGTATGAGGCATTTATTGACTCTGATCTTTATGTACTTCCATCTATTTATGAAGCGTTTGGTCACACTGTTCTAGAGGCTTTTTCATTTAGTAAACCAGTGGTAGTGACAGAAGGTTGCGGTATAAAAGATATAATTCATAAGAGAGCAGGATATGCAGTTAAATATGATAAAAATTCTTTAAAGGATGCTATGTTTTCTATTTTAAATGATGAGGATTTAAAACGTTCTTTCGGAGAAAATGGGAAAGTAATCGTTAGTAAAGTGTTCAATTTAGATATTGTAATGAATAAAATTGAATTACTTTACAAAAATATTGTGAGAGAATTTAATGAAAAAAGTTAATTTATGCATTCTTACATTTCCTGTAACTGAATCAGGAGTTATTCCTCTATCCAATCTAATCGAAATAATATATACTCTTTCAAATGAACTGGTAGTTGTCACGGGTGATGTAGGATATGAAGTTTTTAAGAATGATGAAAGACTCAAAGCATATGAAATAAAACATAATTCAAAAAATAATTTGCTTAGCAGGGCTTTCCAGTATATTTTGACTCAAATAAAGATTTCTTATAAGATTTTGAAAATAAAAAATATAGATGGATGGATCTTTTTTATGGGTGGAGATACTCTGGTTTTACCTATGTTAATGATTAAAATAATGCGTAAAAAAGTTTTTTTGGTTTTTGCAGGATCTGCCATTAAAACACTTGAATCTGCAGATGACCAGTTTTCTATATTTGCTAAAGTTCTTTCTAATATAAATTGTAAGTTATCAGATAAAATTATAATTTATTCAGAGAAACTTGTAAAAGAATGGAATCTGGAAAATTACAAAGAAAAAATTGTGATAATGCATAGACATTTCATTGATTTTGATAATTTCAAAATAAAAACAGAACTTAGTAAAAGAGAAAATATAATCGGATATATTGGCCGTTTAAGTAAAGAAAAAGGAGTTGAAGAGTTTCTAAAATCAATTCCAGAGTTGATTAAAATAAATTCGGACCTTGAATTTTTGATTTGTGGAGATGGGGGTTTAAAGGACGAAATTAGTGAATATATAAGTAAGAATAATTTGAATACGAAAGTAAAGTTACTTCCATGGATATCTCATGAAGAAGTCCCAGTTTATCTTAACCGACTAAAATTACTGGTTGTACCATCATACACAGAAGGACTTCCTAACATTATACTAGAAGCAATGGCTTGTGGAACACCAGTACTTGCAACAGGAGCTGGTGCAATTCTAGATGTAATAGAGAATGGAAAAACTGGTTTTATACTAGAGAACAATTCAAACGTTTGCATTAAAGAAAATATAATAGATTTTATTAATTATAAAAATAAAGAAGAAGTCATAGCAAGATCTCTAAGGAAGGTCAAAAGAGAGTTTAACTATGAAAAAGTTTTTGATACGTGGAAAGCTTTTTTTGAGGATTATTATGGAATTTAAATCAATTTTCAAAAGTTTAATCATAGAAAATCCTGATAAAACCATGGCAATAGTCGGGATTTTCGTTGCAACTATTTTAATAATATTCACTATATTTAAAAATGATTTTCTTTATTCGATTGCGGGAATGTTGATATTACTTGTTTGTTTATTCTGGCTATTTATAAGAGATAATGTAGATTTAGGTATAAGTGCAAATGAAAATAATATTATAACCAGAATATTGAATATATCTTTTTATATCCTCCTTTTTTTGGCTATTCTCTCAATTTATTTAAGGCCAGAATTATATGTTAGGCCTCTCTCTTATTTTGTTATAGCTTCATTAATTTTTCCAGTGATTTTACTTGAAATTTTTTATTCATCTAAAAACATCACCCATCATCTCTTAGTACAAATAATAATATTCGGGTTGTTATTAGAATTCTCTGAATTGTTAATTTTTCCTTCTAGTTTAGTTGGAGTGGATCCTTGGTGGCATCAAACAGTCACAATGAAGATAATTAGCGGAGGATACATACCTACTAACACAATTTATTCTAATTTGCCTATATTTCATCTTGAAGTAGCTTTAACTTCAATTTTATCTTCTTTTGACTATAAAGATGCGGCAATGTTTTCAATAAGTTTCCTACAGGTTTTCCTTGACACTGTTTTCACATTTCTGATTGGAAAACACATTTTCAATAGAAAAATAGGACTTTTAGCAGCATTGATGGTGGTCATTGCTAATACGAGTATTTTTTTCGGTTATTCTCCCATACCCAATACTTTAGGACCTCCAATACTCCTTATTATAATTTACTTATTGATTAGTATTGAGAGTGTCAAATCAAAAATATTAACTTTACTTTTCATGATCGTATTGGTTTTGATGCATACTATAGCTGCATTTATTTCTGTTCTAGTTATTTTCTTAGGCTTTTTATTATCAACAATTTATAGTGGATATTACAGTTCTCGAGATGCAATTAAAGGCACTCAATTTAAGTTTAGTTTAACTATAGCACTTTTTTTCGCTATTTTCATGTTTGGGTGGTGGACTTACGTATCTGGAAGTCTCAACGGCTTTGTAGGGATATTACAGTGGGGATTTAGTGTAGATAATTTCATTAGCGAGCCAGGGCTCGCTCAGGCTACTGTAAATACTATACCTATATTAGAAAAGATTTTTGATTATATGGGCCTATACTTATTATCAGCTCTATCGATATTGGGCTGTTTTTTCATGATAAATAAAAAATTTAGAAACAATGAAACCTTTTTCTTAGCTATAACAGGTTTAATCTTGTTAACAATTGCATTCATCTCAAACTTTTTAGGCACATTTATAGTGCCCGAGAGATGGTATTACTTTGCTTTTGTAATTTTATCCATTCCTTTGGCAATTACATTTCTAATCATTTTTAATAAAATAAAAAATAAAGCTTTATTCAGTATTTTAGCATTTTTTATTGCGTTTGCATTAATCACAAGCCCTGAAGCGAACGTTGATAATCATATTTTTGATCCAAACTCTGTTTTTACAACAGCATTATCAGAATCAGAGTTAGCAGCTATTTACTCATCAGAAACTTTTGGGGTTTACACTATATCAACTGATGATTACTATGGGGACGTGATGAATAGTTTAGGATATAGAAACGCAATTTTTATGGATAACAATATTTATTATGGATATTTTACGAATCAATCAAATAATTTAATTATGATCAGATCTCGAATGATGACAGAACCAATTAAACTATCAGGTTCTCCGTATAAGGTTAACTACAATGCTGATAATGTATTATTGAACGAATCTTTTTCACAGATTTATGATGACGGTTCTGTTAAGGACTACTTAAATCTGAATAATATAAGTAAATAGTTTAGCGATATTTAATAACTTTTGCAGGTACACCACCCACAATGGCTCTTGGGGGTATATTTTTCGTTACAACTGCGTTGGCTCCGATTATAGCGTCTTCACCAACTTCAACCCCGGGTAAAATTATAACTCTAGCACCTACCCACACATTTTCACGTATTTTTATAGGGGCATGATACATTCCTTGTTCAATAATTGGAATACGATTTGAACCGTGTTTATGAGTGCTAGTTAGTAATATTGATTCAAATCCTATTATAGAATAATCCCCAATTTCTATACATCCTCTACCATCCAATATGACTTTAAATGCAATACCTACCTTTTTCCCAATATGAATATTCTGTGGATTAAGTATCTCGACATTGTTTGAGATTGAAGATCCATCTCCAAGAACTAGCAAATTTTTTAAAATTCTCATTCTTAAGATGTTTCCCCCGATTGAAGAAGGGATTTTTGAAATTAAATTCGTATATATAAACAAATAAATTAATTCAGTTATGCTTAAACTTTCCATTTAATCACTCCATCTTTAATTGATTTATGGACAGCTTTTAAATATAGTTTGTAGAACTCTTTAAATTTTGATAGATAAGCATTTTGCATAGAGATATATTTTGCAGCATTCATTTTTTCGTATATGATTGTTATTACTAAAATTATGATACGTAATCTTACTTCTAGATCTGAATTTAATGAAGATTTATGAGAAGAATATGTCTTTTAGGTAACTAAATCAGTTCGATAACTTCTTTCACTAAAAAAAATTGAAGTTCATCGAATAGTTTCAGGAAAGTTGATTATAGTTTCTTTAAAAAATTTTTTATATTTACTGTGGAAAATTAATACAAAAAAAAGAACAGAATAAATAAAAACAAATAAAAACAAATAAAGAACAATAAGCTTCTAGACCTAAAATGAAAAAATGGACAAGAAAAAGAGTGGAAAAAAATTAACACATGTTAAAATTACAGCCCAAAAATCGCAAAGTTTAAAAATAATATAAATTGAAATTAATAAATTTATTTCTTAAGGGGAATAAGATGAGAAATAAAATTAAAGTATCGTTAATTATATTTTCTAAGTTTCCAGTTAATGGAGGATATGAAAATTTAGTTTATGATCTTGCTGAAAAATTAAGTTCGAAAGCTAAGATTCAATTAGTTTGTACAGAAATTACTACAGAAAAACCTATTCCTAATTTAATAGAAGTATTTCCGATTTTAAATCAATCTAAAATTAGATATATTGGATTCTTTTTTTCTAATATTATTAACATGATTAATTTTTATAATTATTTAAGGAAGGAAAGACCCGATGTGATTAATGCACATCCGTCGTTTCCAGCCGGTTTTATAGCATTATTACCTGCAAAATTATTAAATATTCCATTAATATGTACATCTCATGGTGGTGACATTCAATTAAATAAAGAAGTTGGATATGGAATGAAATTAAATAAATTCACGGCTTTTTTATTGAAAATAACACTTAAAGGAACTAATATTCATACAGTAGTGAGTAAGAGTATGATAAAAGCTGCAGTTGATTCGGGATCTGAAATTCCAAAAATTTATACCATTGAAAATGGCATAAATTTGCAAGAAACAGGAAAAACTGAAGTTGATATTCTTAAAAAGTATAAAATAGAAAAAAATGAATTTATTATTTTATTTCTTGGGAGACTAATTCCTGTAAAACGTCCAGAAGATTTGATAAAGGCTTTTTCGTTGATTTATAATAAGATTCCTAAATCGAGGTTAATAATAGCAGGAAGCGGGAATGAAGAATCTAAATTAAGGAAATTGATATCTGATCTGAATATTAGTAACAGAGTTATACTTACTGGATTTGTATCTCCAAAAACTGGCAAATGGGATCTATTAGAAAGATGTGATATTTCTGTTTCACCTTCTTTAGTTGAAGGATTACCAATAGCTACGTTAGAAGCTTTTTCATATGGTAAACCGGTAATAGCCACTAATATAAAAGCTTTTACAGAAATAATTAAAAATATGGAAACAGGTATTTTAGTTAAACCTAAATCCCCAGAAGAACTTAGTAAAGCAATTTTAGAATTAGCTAAAAACAAGGAAAAAAGGTTAATCATTGGCAAACGTGCGAAAAAAGAGTTTAATGTGAGATTTAATATACAAAAGACTGCAGAAGAATATTTAAAATTATATGAAAAAGTTTCTTTAGTTATGTGAAGACTTAATTAAGTCATGTGCGAATGAATTATTTCAATAATTTTTTTATTATTTTAAAATATTTGAGTTAATGGTGAAAAAATCTACTATATTTGGTTAGTGATGGTAAAAAAGTGCCCTCGATCTTGCTTACAATGTCTCCATCTTCCTATTTTCAAGTTTTCTGATACTTATTATCGCAAATATCCATTGTTGTCTTAGGAATAAAATCTTAGATCATATTTTTAACATTTTTTAAGTCTTCTTCAAGACAAACATCATATGAGTACTGATTGGGTTTTGTTCGAAAGGTTTAAAAATTTTTTCGATGTTTTTGTAAATTTTTATTCCTATATGTTTGTCTAAAAAGTTTGGTAGCCATATTAAACCGTCGTCCATTCTAAATTCAATAATTTTAAATTTATTTTTTCTAAAAAGATTGATCATTTCTTTTTTGGATGGTTCATTTCGATCATATCTTTTTTTTAATATTTTTGTAATTAATTTCGTTATTATAAAAATTGGACTATATTTGTTTGGGGACATGAAAATCCAGTAGCCTGATGGCTTTAAAACACGAGCGATTTCCTCACTTACTCTTTTTTGGTCCACATATTCAAAAAGACCTATAGTAACTACGACGTCAAATGTGTGATTTTTAAATGGTAAATTGTGAGCATCTGCACGAAAAACATTTATAGTGTTAATTCGAGTTTTAAAAAATTTTACCATTGCATCTGAATTGTCAACAGCTGTTAAATCATCGGTGTATTTTTTTATTTCTTTACTTACAACTCCAGTCCCACAACCTAAATCTAAGACATTTTTTTCATTACAATAAATGGATATTGAATTTGTAATCAAATGAAACCAATGATCATGTAAATATCTCTCTCTTGAGATATTTTTATATCTATTTTCCCATTCTTCGAGGTCTATTTCATCGTAATTTGCCATAAGTTTACCCATTATTTTCTTATAAATTTTTTTATTAAAGATTGAGATAAGTCTTTAATAATTTTTTGATTTATAGCATTAATATAATATAATTTTTTGGTGTTTAATGGTATTTGGTGTTTATCACATTGATCTATTTCTGATGCAAATTTGAATGAAACATTAAATTTAGAGATGAAATTCAGAAGTTTATCCATTTGATTTATGAAAAAAGAATCTGTCATGATGGGCGAATGAAGGCATATCTGAAAAAAGGGCATTTTATTATGATAATATTCCAGGAAACAGGCTAATAACCATTTAGAGCCTACTAAAGGAATAATTTCTGGGTTAACGTTTCCATATAACAAAGTTTGTGAAATGGGTAAAATAATAATTTTAGAATTTCCTTTTTCCTGATAGTTTACTATAGAAGGTCTATAGGGTTGTTGCAATCTCGGTTGTTGTGACCAATCATAATAAGATGTTTTATGTGAAGGCTGAGATGAACACTCGTGTGTGATTCCCGCTTTTAATAAAGCTTTAATAGTTTCTTTAATTATTGACCATCGACCTGATACAAAAGAACTTACTTCTACACCAAATGATTCATTTATATAATCTTTACCTGTTTTAATCAGGGATAATTGTTCTTTAAAGCTGTGATTAACTAGAACTGTAGAATTATTGGACTGAGTGCATTGTTTCCAGAGGAATGAATCACCAACAAAAAAACTATTCTCTCCTATAGAAAATTCTTTACATCCCGGGTGGATATGTAAACCAATTTCATGTTTTGATTCAGGAAAATACTGGACTACTTCTGGGCAGACAGCGAATGTTATCTTAGCTCCATATTTATCAGCTAACTTTGTTAAATTTTCAACGCCATTAGTCACACCTTTATTTGCACTTTTATTAAATATAATTTTTTTATTTTTTACAAATCCAAATTCAGTATGACAAACAATTGCAATATCCATATTCATAAGTTCTTGCATGTTATTTATAAATTAACCTAAAGATTCGTTTGTTCTTCAGGATTTACTAATGCAATCTGACAACTTGTGTTGAATATTCATACCTCCAAAAAAAATCTTTATATGAGTTTTCTAGGTAAGGCCTGATCCATATTTTTTTTAAAAGTTCTTACAGAATCGGCTTGTCTTCTGTGGTTGAGTGTCTAAAGTATGGCGAATTTCAGTCCCAAACTTCTTAATATGATTATCACTTGTTTTAAGGAGTATTAATGTTAAATCTATCTAGAATCAGTTTCGACTTCTTTGGTTGTCCAATCATCTCTGTCTTTTAAAATTTCTTTTAATTGCTTCTTTTCGTCATTTGTAAGTTTGGATGGCCTTCCACCTGCAAAACGTGGAATTATGCCATCATAACCGTCTTCATTCCATCGTTCTAACCAATTATAACCTGTAACTTTTGTAATTCCAAGTTTTTCGCTTGCTTCAGGTACACTTAGGCCAGTGTATAGATAATTCATGAAATGTAAACGATTCAAAACCTTAACATCTTTTTCCTTTTTTCTTATCCGCTTTTTAAGCTCTTCAACAGTAATCCACTTCTCAACTTTCATCGAAGGAGTTCTTGTCATAGATAATAATATAATTTTTATTAGTTAAAAAGGTTACGTATTTAACTTTAAATTTATTGATATGTAAATTCTTTATGATTTAAAAAACAAATTAAAATAATAGTAGGTGTAATTCAAAGGGATATGCAATTTGCGTGTTGATTATACTTAGAATATATGTTGAAATGTGAAGTAAAAACACATAGTAAATGTACTAGGATAGAACAGAAAGGATTCAAAAAATCGAGGCAAAGGGGTTGGAAGCCATACCAGTACTTAAACCTAAAGAATTTCCATGGCTTTATTGTTCCACGGGTAAAGCTGAATGTCACGACCTCAGTTTAAGGAAAATGTAAAGAATGTAAAGTTTGGAATGAAAATAATCTAGAAAAAGCAGATATATCAGAATATTAGTGTATAGATAAAAAATAGATAATAAAAAAAAGAATTATATTGTTATTATTTCTATTTTACTTCAAATTTCTTTGAATATGA
>PMWA01000088.1 GCA_003166335.1 Methanobacterium sp.
GGGGAAGGTAAACCCAACTGTGACCAGATTAAAATATTGGAAAAGATATTATCTGAAATGCCTAGTGATGAGGAAATACAAAAAAATGCCGATATTATCAAGTCACTTGCTGATCCTACGAGATTAAAAATTATTTATCTATTAGAGCACGGTGAGTTATGTGTCTGTGAGATAATGTCTGCACTGGATAAACCACAGCCAACTGTATCCCATCATTTGAACTTATTAAAAAATGCTGGTTTATTAAAATGGCGTAAAGAAGGAGTATGGATTCATTATAAATTATCAAACTCTCAATTACCTGCTAATTTAAAGGAATTACTAATAAATTCTCAATGAATGGTTTGAAGGTTATTTATCATCTCTTGTAAATGTTTAGGTTGTATGCTATTTATTATCGATATATTTATATATTTGGATGTATGGATAAAATTATAAGGATGTGTAAAAAAAATGGATGATAAAAATATTAAAGAATTCATAAAGGAACGTTATTCAAAAATACCCTCTAAAAAAGAAGAATCATGTGGTTGTGGATGCAATGGAGAAGATTCAATCATCAAACAGGCTCAAGCTGTAGGATACACTATGGAAGAGATTAAGAGCATTCCCTCAGGCGCAGTATTTGGATTGGGATGTGGAAATCCGACAGCTTTAGCTGAAATAAATCCCGGTGAAACCATCTTAGATCTGGGATCAGGCGGAGGAATAGATGTTTTTCTCGCAGCTCAGAAAGTAGGTGAAACGGGTAAGGTCATCGGTGTTGATATGACTCATGAAATGGTTGAAACTGCAGTTAAAAATGCAATTGAAGGTGGATATGAAAATGTTGAATTTAAATTGGGTGAAATAGAAAACCTGCCAATTGAAGACAACTCTATAGATTTAATTATAAGCAATTGTGTGATAAATCTTACACCAGATAAAATTAAGGCTTATAGGGAAGCATTCCGAGTTTTAAAACCGGATGGACGGATATTGGTTTCTGATCTAATTACAGATGGAATCATTCCTGACGAGATACGTGAAAGCTTCGAGTCATGGTCAAACTGCATTGCGGGGGCATTGGAAAAACAGGAATATCTTGATGCCATTAAAAGTGCAGGATTCCGGGATGTGGAAATTAAAAGTGAAAATGTCTTCACTGAACCATTTATGGATGAGAGAATCGTTGGAAAAATTGTGAGTGTACAAGTTAAAGCTTTAAAATAATAGGTTTTTTGGGTGAATTAATGAAGGATGACCTTACAGTTGAAGTTGCTAGTAAAGTTTGTGAGACTCCTCGGTTGGGGTTTTTAAATCGTTTTTTAACTTTATGGATTTTTTTAGCCATGGTGGTGGGAGTTTCCCTTGGTTACTTCATTCCTGGAGTGGAATCATTTATAAACAGATTTTCTATTGGTACCACCAGCATACCTATTGCTATAGGTTTAATTTTAATGATGTATCCTCCCTTGGCGAAGGTGAAATATGAGGAATTAGGAGAAGTTTTCCGTAATACGCGAATATTAGGTTTATCATTATTCCAGAACTGGATAGTGGGACCTATACTCATGTTCATTCTTGCAGTTGTTTTTTTACGGAATTATCCTGAATTCATGGTTGGTTTGATTTTAATTGGTTTAGCACGTTGCATTGCTATGGTTCTGGTTTGGAACGAGCTTGCCAAAGGTGATAGTGAATATGCAGCGGGTTTAGTTGCTTTTAATAGTGTTTTTCAGGTGTTTTTCTACAGTATATATGCCTGGGTATTTATAACCGTTTTACCACCATTATTAGGGATTCAAGATAGTGTTGTAAATATTAGTATACTGCAAATAGCAGAGAGTGTTTTCATATACCTAGGAATTCCATTTATAGCGGGAATATTGACTAGATACTTTTTGGTGAAGCGGAAAGGTGAAAAATGGTATGATGAGAAATTTATACCAAAAATTAGTCCTATAACGTTGGTGGCATTGCTTTTTACTATAATTGTGATGTTCAGCTTAAAAGGGAGTTATATAGTCCAGATACCGTATTATGTGGTTATAATTGCTATTCCATTATTATTATACTTCATAATAATGTTCTTCACGACTTTTTTATTGGGTTATAAATTGGGTGCGGATTACTCTAAAACCTCGGCTTTGTCATTTACTGCTGCGAGTAATAATTTTGAATTAGCGATTGCGGTGGCGATTGCGGTTTTTGGTATAGGATCTGCGGTTGCATTTGCCACTGTCATCGGACCCTTAATCGAAGTCCCAGTATTAATAAGTTTAGTAAATGTAGCCCTGTATTTCCAAAAACGTTACTATACCATGTAATAAAAAAAATTAATAAATGGAAGGATTTTTTTTTATTTAATTACTATTGAAAGAAAAAATATATTTTCTACTTCGTTAAACGCGCCTATAACGAAATTCAAATTAGTAGAATAAAAGATTTTTTTTATCATAAAACTTCAAAAACACCATATTTCAACTGGGTAGTATAGGTTAATCTTAAAATTTTTGCTATAAATTGAAAATAATCGATGAATATAGAAACAAATATATTAATTATTTTTTTTAATGCAAAATAAAAGAGCAAGAGGATTAAATAAGCATTATAATGTCTTCATAAAAGAAGCAAGCGACTATACGGCCTCTAATTTTTGAACACTTGCTCGAATTTCTAGTTTGGATATCTTAAGAGTAATACTTTTTATCTAATTTATCTTACTTAAAATAATAAATTGTTCAGATTCGAAAGCTTTGAAATTTTACACTGGAAGTGAACGACTAATCACACAAAGTGAAAACAGAAATTTGGGGATAAGAATTCAATATAAGGATATAAAAATCATTATTAACGGATTTGAAAAATTTATCAAAGTCTAAGAACCTAACCCATTACATATACCCCAATTCACCCATTTTCACTAGTTTTGGAGCACTTATTCTTACTTAATCGCCTGCTCAATCGCTCGATTTCATATTTTGCAATAATTTTTAGTCTAAATTTTTATATAAATATTAGTTTATAAATATTAGTTTTTAGGATATATTCATATAATTAGTTTACAAGGATTATAATAGGGGGTTTAATTCTTTGTATACTGAAAAAAATGTTAAATTAGATTTAAATGTAGTAACAGACATTCCTTTCTCTGATAAAATAGAAGATCCATCAGTTATTGATCCAACTGGCCGTATAAATATATTAGGTAATGAAATTTTCGATATGAGTACTATTTCCGATGGAATAAAACTATACAGAGTTAAATCTGATGGAGAAGAAGTAGAAGAGGATATTATAATTAATATTAATGAGAATATATCCGGTGTTTATATTAATAAATCTAATAACACTAATTTTACTGAAGGTGAAGTTTATAAGCTTTCTATAAATAAAAAATTAAAATCTTTTCTTGGCGTTTCATTAAAAACTGAGTTAAACAGTTATTTCGCCATAGACTATTCATTCAACCTAGATTCAAAGGGTATACCAGACTTAAATAACGAAAGAAACTTAACAATATGTATTAGTGATATTCATTTAGGTATAAATGAGAATATTGCTCTAATTAACCAGAATCGAGATGCTTTAGTTGATTTCCTAAATCATGTTAGAAACTCACCAAATATAAAAGAATTAATTATAGCAGGTGATTTAATTGATGAATGGACTCTTCCCATGGAATTTGACACATTTAATGGGAAAACACAGTTGGACTTCGTGAAAGCCACCGCTCTAACTAATAAACCAGTAATCGACGCTATTAATAATATAATAGAAGATGGTAAAGTAAAGATGACTTATATACCTGGAAATCATGATTTATTATTAAATTCCAGTGATATTCAGAGTATTTTGCCCGGAATAGTTGAAACTCGTGACGCTAGAGGTTTAGGAGCATATACCCCCGCTGATTTACCGCAAGTAATCATCGAACATGGACACAGATACAATTTTTATTGTGCCCCTGATCCTTCAAACCAATCCATAACCCAAACAGATTCCCTGCTCCCTCCCGGATATTTCTTTAGTAGAATAGCAACTAGTTCAGTTATTCAGGGTCGGCCTAAGAGAGATAGTCCTTTACCTATTGTTAAGAATAATGAAATGGGAGAGGATCAATACGGTTATTTCATTTATTGGAGTGTCTGGAAAATTATTATCGACAGTTTACCAATTAAACAAAGTCTAGATGAAAAAGCTATAATTATGGGAATAGATGGATTCACTGATTCTTGTTCAATAAATGATGTTTTACCCTATCAGAACCCTGAAGATGGTAATATTGATGTTAATTTATATAAAGGTTGCATTGAAGGATGGGATGAAAGACAAAACGAAAATTTAGTTCCTGTTAAAATTCCTGTAGATGAAGCGGTTGCTAAGGGAAATTTACCTAGTTTTCTTGATTATGAATCCGGTGTTCAATACTTAAATAATCAGGATTCTGATAAGAGAATTGCAATATTTGGACATTCACATGAGGCACGAGTCATTAAATCCGTCAATGAAAACGATGAAAAAACCGTTTATGTAAATTCCGGCACATGGATTGATCGAAATCCTTTAACCAGAACCTTCGTAGTCATAACACCACCCAAAAGCAAAAACTCAGCTCCAACCTATGTAAATCTTTATCAATATTCCCCTAGTGGAGATATTAGAAAAGTAGAGTCACAAGCACTCACCGATTTAAAATAATTTCTTCATGGGAAGTTCTACGTCAACGTATACTTATTTTTTAAAAATTGCAAATTAATAATAATTTATCTTGTCTATTATGCTGATTTCCCATCTAAGATTTGAGATTAAAAAAAGACCATGTTTAATATTTATCCCACTATTTTATCTAATAATATTATCTTAATTTTCCAATGAGTTAAATTGGTAAAAATTCAAGAATTAAAAAATTTTAATCAGATTTAAGTCTAATTTGGTCTAAAATAAATCTTAATGCAGCGCTTCTACTATCGCTCGCTCTCTTTTTTCCTTGAGAGATTAAACCATGCTTTCCTGCAAAATCATCCAAATAACGTATCTGAACTGGCGTGAGATAATTGGTCATTTAAACTAGTGTTGTATTATCGTACTGTTCACGATGTTTTTCCAATGCTAGATCTATTATCTTTAATTTATCTGTGACTTTCTTTGCATTAGCTTTGTCTAAATCCTCTAATTTAACATTTTGTAACTTTTCATATACATCTTCCAATTGACTGATAGTAGAATCGGTAATTTTCCCAATGGGTTTACGTTTTGCTCACTCATTTGCACGCATTAATGATTTTTTGAGAAAAAACGCGTTAGTGATAGTTATTATCAGCTTAACATCATGAACGCAAATTAAAGGAAACCTCATGATCTGGTTACTCCAAAAATTTAATCAAGAATTAATTAGACAAGGATAAATTTAATTAACATTTACTTTTAGTTAATTTTTTAAGTAAAAGATTGATATAGCAAGCAAGGGTTTATCACCAGCTTGATATCATAAGCATAGATTAAAGGAACAGTCTAAATGGGAATTAGATTAATACGATATTAAAAATTATAATATTTTTTACTGGAGGTTTATTTTCATGAATAAGTCTAAAAGTCAAGATGTTTACATGCCTACTAAACGTCTTGAAACATTAGTTGATGGAATATTCGCTATAGCCATGACTTTACTAGTTTTAGGTTTAACTGTGCCACATATAAACGTTCCATTATCGAATACGGTAATTCAAGAATCATATTATACTCTTATACCTAATCTTTTTTCCTTTGTTTTAAGTTTTATCTTATTAGCAGCTTTCTGGAACCGTCATCATCGCATGTTCAATCAGATAAAAATGATAGACAGCAATCTACTGTGGATAAACATAATATGGCTTTTATTCATAGTTATGGTTCCATTTTCAGCATCCTCAATCGGCCAATACGGGGATTATACACTCCCCTGTGCCATTTTCAATCTTAACATGTTGTTAATAGGATTATTCCTTTATCTGAATATGAACTATGCTATTAAAAAAAATTTCATGAATGAAGAAGCAAATACAACCCTAATAAAAAAAAGTAAAAGAAATAATGAAGTATTCATAATAATAGCCCTAATAGCAATTATACTATCATTTCAAATCACCAGTAACAGTACACTAACCTATATATTACTCATTCCACTACAACTCGCAATTAACAGGTTCACTAATTAAAAAAAAAATTAATAAATTCAAGAATAATTTGTGTGTGTGTGTATTGTCCTCATGGATAAAAAAAATAAAAAAGAGAGATAATAAGAAATAGTTTATTTCTTAATAATGTAAATGGATACTATTAGCATCCAAAGCAGTACGGTGCCTATGAATATTCTCTCAATTAAACCAAATAAGGGGCTAGTTAGGAGTACGAAAGTTAGTACCAAACTTATAACTGAAAATATGCTTAATGGTAGTAAATATTTTATGATATCCAGGAATTGATTATCTGATCTCATGCCGAGTGAAAGTATAAGGATGCCTAAACCACCACCAATGAAAGCTAATAATGCTGTTATAAGATGAATAGTTCCATGTAGCGTGACAGGAATAGAAATAGAAACGTCTGCAGGGAAGAATGCGAGAATAATCGCACCAAAACTCCAAACCCCTAATAATATTAAACCAATATTATAACTTGATTTTCTAGTTTTAAATGTGAATATCAAACCTAAAATGAATGATAATGAAAGAAAACCCCTAACTAAAAAATTGACCGTCATAATATAACCATAAGGCCCCACAGCCAGAAAACTTTCAGCTTGAGTAATAGGATTATAATAAGGTGGCAATGATTGTACAATCACATCTAAAACAATGTAGATTATAATTCCAATTATAGTTGCAATAAAAAAATTAGCAGGATTAAAACGACTCATAAAAAAATGTATTGTCTAATTTAATATATAAGCATTTATAAAAAATTTCCTAACACTATACCCGAAATAAAGTGTAAAAAATTAATTTTTAACTATAATTAATCATTTTATTTATTAAAACCCCTAAATAACGCTCCAATCGCTCCAATTACCAAATTTTTAATAATGAAACCTAATGCAAATCCTGGAGAATATGCAATGCTACTCGTATATCCATAATTATCAATGTATAATAAAAGAAGAATACTACTTATAATTCCAACAATACTGGCATTTAAAATACTCTGCTTATATTCTATGCCTGAGAATATTCCTAACAATTAAACCAGCCACTAATATTAACAATAGATATAATATAGTTGAAGAATTATTCCATTTGAAGCAATAATTACTATTAAAACTTCGGTTGTGGGAGTAATTCTATATAGATAACAAATCAAATAAGCGAGCAGACATGCAAGGGCTCATGCGAAAAAGCAAGCATTACTATTTACTCTGAGTGATGATAGAAATTTAAGGGAATATAAAGCTTTAAATGCCTGTAGGAGCCCTTAAAATTGATTTAAGAAAGACCTTAATAGACCTTCAATCAGGCAAGCAAGCTCATGTTAGCTGTTATATAATGAATAGGGGATAGAAAATGATTGATTTGTTTATTTTTTGTGTATAATTTTTTGGACTGCTTTTGTTAGTTCCATACCTTCCTTCAATTCCTTTTCAATTTCCTTTTCATCTATAGGTGTTTTTCCATCACCATTAAATACTGATAGCCAGCTGTCTTCAAGATTATCAACCTTTTCTTTCACTTCTTCAACTGATTTCACTCTTGCAGCCATATTCTCAATTTCAATCTGGTGTTGTTTTTGTTGCTCTAGCATTAGTTGTTGTTGTTTTTTCATTTGCTCTTGTAAGGATTGGTTTTCCCTCTCTAATTTGTCAATTGCTTCTTGATCTTCCACCATTGTTATTTCATCATTTATTGCTAAGTAAGGCAATGCTTTACGATAATTATTTTTTAAAGAAGTATAATTGTTAGGATCAATATAATGTTCAATTACATCTCCTGTTTTCTGTCCCATCAAATATTTAACGTCCTCAGTTTCAAATCCAGCCCTATACTTTAATTGATTTGAATACCAATGTCTTATTTTATGAAAACGGAAATAATTTTTTGGTTTGCCATTGACTGTTATTCTAGGAAAAATTCCTCGATCTTTATGCATTCTACTAACAGTTCTTTTAGCAGTTGATGGTTTTAACCGCAAATCTTGAAGACCTTCTCCCTTATATTTATGGGGTAATTTTGATATGTCTTTAGTAAAAATTGGTGATCTATCTTTTAATTGTGTTTCATCCCTTGATTCTAATTCTGATGCAATATTACGCAAAGTTTCAGGGCCTATGAAGGTGTAGAATTCATTAGTATCCTTTTTTCGTCGTAAGTCAAAGCATCCAATAAGATTATCTTTGTTTTTCGCCCTATAAATCGCTTCTTTAACACTTAAATCTTCAATTACCTTTAAATTTTCACCTCTTTTACTAACCGCCATAATGAAATCTTCCACCTAATAAAAGAGCATCACTAATAGTGAGGCCCGTTTGAGCTAAAGTTATAAACAATAAACGATAAATAGGATTACTGTGTATAATCGCCTTTCGAATGTCTTCAGCAGTAAGGGCATATCTAGCATCCTCTCCAACAGATTTTTTAGAAATTATAGGTGTCGGTGTTGGCTTAAGTTTAAAAACATGAAGAAATCCTTTAATTCTGCTAACATATAGTTTTATAGTAGTTTCATTATAATTCTCATCACTTTCTATTAAAAAATAGACATAATCATCCAATGCCTTACTTAACCACCAATCAAACTCACCTAAACGATTCCTCAAATCAGCTCGATGTAGATCATGTATTTCAGTTGGACTTTTATCAATAAACTTACTAAAGCTCTTCAGTGCAGTTTCATAAGAACTAAAAGTATTATCTGCTGAGGCAGATTTCAATTTCAAAAACTTTTTCCACGTAGGATCATTTTCAAGATCTTCAAACATAACACTCACTATATATAATTTAGACATTCAAATATAAATATTTAGACGTTATAATCTTTACTTATAATATAAATGAGGATGATGTATGAAAGCTATGTCCAATGTTGATGTTTATGCAATTTGCAGTGAATTAAAGAAATCATTAAAGGATGCTCGCTTCCAAAAAGCTTATCAACCCACCAAAGACACCGTACTGATACGATTCCATGTTCCCGGTGAAGGAAGGGCTGATGTAGTATTCCAAGCTGGATTAAGAGTACATTTAACACATTACCCCCCTCAAAATCCAAAGTTACCACCTAATTTCCCCATGCTTCTACGTAAATACCTTAAAGGTGCAATAGTGAGTGATGTACACCAACACCATTTTGACCGTATCATTGAAATAGAATTCCAGAAGGAACACAAATATAAACTTATTATAGAACTTTTCTCCAAAGGCAATATAATACTTTTGGATGAAGACGGTCAGATCATACTACCATTGAAACGCAAGTTATGGGAGAATCGTAAGATATCCTCCAAAGAAGAATATAAATATCCACCAGAAAGAGGAATCAACCCACTTAAAGCACAGAAAGAAGATATAATTGAATTATTCACCAATTCCAACACTGATATTATAAGAACCCTTGCTAAAAGTGGTTTTGGCGGGCTTTACGCTGAAGAAATAGTTCTAAGAGCCGAAGTACCTAAGAAAAAACAAGCAGCAGAAGTTGAAGAGAATGAATTAAATTCCATTTACCAAGCCCTAATCCAAGTCTTCAACTCCCTTAAAACGGAAGAATTTTATCCACAAATAGTTACAAATAATAAAGATGATGTACTGCCCTTAAATCTTCAGATCTATAATGAATATCAGAAAAAATCCTTCCCCAGTTACAATGAAGCTGCCGATGAATTTTATAGTAACATTGTAGGAGAAGACATAATAAAAGTCCAAGAGAATATTTGGGAAGCAGAAGTCGGGAAATATGAAAAAAGACTGAGAATACAACGAGAAACACTAGAGAAATTCGAAAAAACCGTGAAGGAATCCAAAATAAAAGGTGATTTACTCTACTCTGATTATCAGAAAGTGAAGAAGATACTAGATGTCATAAATGATGCCCGAGAAAGGTATTCATGGTTGGAAATCATTGAAATAATTAAGAATGCTAAAAAAAAGAAGACAGACGGGTTGGATATTATAGAATCCATCGATAAACTAGGCAATATCACCTTGAATTTAGATAATACCCGAATAAATATTGATTCCCACTTAAGCATTCCTGAAAATACTGAAGTTTATTATAATAAAGGTAAAAAAGCAAAAAGAAAAATTAAAGGAGTTTACATTGCTATTGAAAAAACTTTAAAGGAGATAAATAAAGCTAAGAATAAAAGAGATGTAGCCCTAGAGCAAATCATTGTCCCAGAAAGAAGGGTTAAAAAAGAGCTTAAATGGTTTGAGAAGCTTCGCTGGTTTTTATCCTCCGATGGATTCTTGGTGGTGGGGGGTAGAGACGCATCCACTAATGAAACAATAGTGAAGCATTACCTAGAAAACAATGATATTTATATGCACTCAGATATTCATGGAGCTCCATCTGTGGTTATAAAAAGTAATGGAAAAGATATACCGGAAAGCACAATCAATGAGGCCGCTTGTGTGGCTGCTTCCTTCTCCAGCGCCTGGTTAAAAGGATTTGGATCCCAAGATGTTTATTGGGTACATCCGGGGCAAGTTTCCAAAACTCCCCAATCCGGTGAATTCGTTGCAAAAGGAGCTTTTATTATCCGCGGTTCTCGCAATTATGTTAGAGGTGTTCCACTTTTAATAGCAGTAGGAATCGTAGATTATGAGGGTGAAAGAATAATGGCCGGACCCCCCCAGGCATTGGAGAAGTACACTAATAATTATGTAATTATAAAGCCCGGTTACACTAAAAAAGAGGAAATTTCCAGAGAGATTTTAAAACGTATTAATACAGATAACTTTTTAACACTGGATGATGTCATAGGAGTTCTACCCTCAGGAAAATGTGATTTCGTTAACGAGAGAGATTTGAAGAGTTTAAAATATTTTAATAATTAATAAAATCTAAATTAAAAATTTTATTGGTTATCTTTTCTCTCTTAACTTCTTCTTTAATAAAAAATTTATATCAATTAAATACTTCCCCTCTTCATTGGAGATTATTATGGAATCATCCTCCATGAGTGCGGATAAGTTAACTTCATAGATGCCATTCTCTTTTATCATTATAGTTTCTACTGAATCACCTTTACTCTCCTTTATTCCTTTAACTTGACCATGATGAGTGTATTCAAAAAATTTGCTACCGCATTCTGGACAACCCTTCTGTATAATATCCTCTGAGCCTTCAAATTCAGAGTGGCATTTAATGCATCGATGCATTGGAATCACCGAGATTAGCTATCATGGAGAGGAAGTTAGATTTTTTCTTAACCGCCTTCATTACATTAGCCGGACCAATGATGGTTAGACCCACGATTTTACTTTTAGAGAGTCCAAAAAAGGATTTTTTATCCTTTTCCAGTGTATAAATATCGATTCCCATAAAGTTTTCCACATCTATCTCCCTCATGGTAGTCTCGATAAGTTCCGCTTCTTCTTCTGGAGTTAATCCTCCTTCAATAACCACCAAATCTCCGTTTTTTACTCGATCCACTATCATGGATATTTTCTCCATACTAGTGCGTGAGTTGAGCATAGTCGATGATAGAAAATCCATTTTCAAACCATTTATATTAGCATCCATATTTTTTAAACCTCTAAAAAAAAATTATTTTTATCCTAAGTTTAATTGAATTTATCAACCATAGCTTGATAAAGATCGCTTATATGTTCACCGTGCAATGCAGAAATTGGAACCACCGTGTGTTGAGGGAAAACTGCATGGATCTTGTCAGGAGAAGCCTCTGGAAGATCAATTTTATTAGCCACTATTATAAATGGAATTTTACGCGCCTCTAGATTTCCCATGATGGTGATGTTAGCCTGAGTTAAAGGATCCTCAGTTGAATCAATAACTAATAATACACCAGTAACATCATCCAACCATTTAATGGCCTCAATAATGCCCTTAGTAGCTTCCTTAGCTCTTTCTTTAGCTTCAATTTCAGATAAACCAAATTCAAGGAAGTTTTTATAATCAATTTTAGTGGCAATTCCTGGAGTATCAATAATATCAAAATCCAACTCCAAATCATCAAGACTTAAAGTCACATGCTCCTGACGATAAACCTTTCTAGTTTCATGTGGAATCTCTGACACTAAACCAATAGGTTTACCAATCCAATCAGTAGTTATCCTGTTGGCCAAAGTAGTTTTACCAGAGTTAGGATGACCATAGAATCCTATTTTAAGTTTTTTATTTTTCCCAAAGAGCTTATTAATTATGTCTTTGAAAAATTTCCTTTTTAAAAATTTAGGCATGCTCACCAACCATATCATTCCTCGTAAAATTCACCCGGTTCCATAATCACTACATTAATATCCGGATTCAAGGATTCGACCATCTCAGCAAACTCAAATGGATTCCGCTCAATTAAAGGGAAAGTATTATAATGCATAGGTATTAACACTTCTGGTGAAATCCAATCAGCAGCAATAGCTGCCTCTTCAATGCCCATAGTATAAAGATCGCCAATAGGCAGTAATGCTATATCCGGCTGGTAAATGTCCCTTATAACCATTTTCATATCACCAAATATTCCAGTATCTCCAGAGTGATAGATTTTCCTACCATTTTCGAGTTTTATTATATATCCACAAGCTATTCCACCATCAGCAGTTTCATCCATAAAATCCAATCCCGCGGAATGGTTAGAATTCACCATTGTCACTTCAATATCATGAACCTCCATGGAACCTCCAATATTCATTCCTTGACTATTTAAACCCTGTTTTGAAAGAAAAATTGAAGTTTCATGATTTGCAATTATAAGAGCACCAGTTCGGTTAGCTATTTCCATTGTATCTCCAAAGTGATCTTGATGCCCATGAGTTACCATGATTAAATCAGCATCTAACTCCTCAGCTGTTAATGGTGAGGTTGGGTTATTGCTTATAAATGGGTCGATGAGGATTTTAAGGTTATAATTAGTGATAAGCTGAAATGCGGAATGTCCCAGCCATTTAATTATCATGATTTAATCTCCAAGTCAATATCTTGAGATATACTCCATGCATCTTTAAATAATCTCTCAATCTCTTCTATTGACTTCTGATCCCTATAAATTACCCCTACTTCATAACTATCATATATGGGATCAGTGGATATGATTAAACCATTTTTATTATCGGAAACTATAGCTATGGTGTGAACATGGGGCATGGTTCTTATTTTTACATTTTTATCTATTAATAATTTTAAAAGTTCCACTGAAGCATCGTCATCCAAACTAGCCTCTTGAATAATAATGCAACTTTCTGTTTCCATGAATTTCTTTAAAGTACTCACTTCTATATTCCTAATCCAAGGATACATCATTAATAATCTGTTATTAGTTTTGGAAATTGTTTCCACCATTGCTTCCTGAACATCATCCGCATCAAAGGACCAGATTATTCCTGGTTCTTTAGACTCTGATTTGAGTTTACCCAGAGTCCCTTTGAATGAATCCAACCGCTCATCTATGATGCTTTCAATATCCTGAGCATTTTCAATGTAACTCTCCTTTAAACGATCTAATCTTTTTTTAACGTAATCATCATCCTTCTCAGGTTGCATGGAACTTAATTTATTCATATCTGGCTTTTTAGGAATTTTTTTTATGGGTGGTTTCTTTTGAGTTGATAATGATTCATTAGTTTTCATTAATTCCTCTTTAGATTCTATTTTTCCTTCAGTTTTAATTGATTTTTGGCCGGCAAGATGATTATTAGCTTTTTTTGGTTTTATAATTCTTGGTTTTGGCTTAACAGGCTCTTCAGGATGTTCAGTTTTTTTTGGACTTATAATTCTAGGTTTTGGCTTAACAGGCTCTTCAGATTTGATTGTTTTCTTAATATTATCCAAAGTAGCTTCTTTTTTATTTTGTATAGGAACCATTTTTTCCATTTTCACTGGTTTAGGTCTCGGTTTAATCGTAGATTCCGTTTTAGATACATTACTTGGAATTGGAGAGCTCCTTCCAGTAATTTCTACTCCGCTAACAAAGAATACCACTAAAATAAGTCCTACAACAGCAGCACATAATCCTAAAAAGAATAATAAACCGTTGGGTGGAGTTGAAAATCCAAAAGACATTAAAGAAAAACCTAAAATAAGTAGAACCACCCCAATAGTTGTAATGATTAAATTGATCATCTTTTGCCTCCAAATATTAATATGTTATGGATTTTTATAAATAATAAAGGTTTCCCTTATCTTCTATTTATTCATATGATCTCCACTACATCATCACTACCATATTGATATGTATAGACTCTTTTTTGTCCGAAATTAAAAGTTTAAACATCACTTCTAGAAAATAAATTCATTAAAATCAAAAATTTTTTTTTTTGGTGCTTTAAAATATAAAGGAAGTTATTTTTGGATAACTTTTTAAAAAATTTTATTAAATAATAACTTCATCGATATTAACTCTTTATTAAAAAAAGTTTTGAAGTATTATAATATAAAAATTATTTATTATTAAAATAACGATTATTTAATTCTTTTACTACTGGCTGAATAAAAATTTAAAATGATTTTATATTCATCTTTACAAAATTTGGAAATAAATTAATGTTCAAAAAAAATTTTTAAGTCCCCAACATTCCTTGAACTTTGATATAGTTCAAGATGTCCTCAAGAAAGCCGTCTTCTCCCTCTACATCACTTAAACTCCAAGCAAATTTAGTAGTTAATATTTTCTTCTGTTTATCTGGCTGAGAATCAATATAATATATTATTCTATTAAAAAGAGTATCGGCACCCCCACCATCAAGAGACACTCCATTTTCTTGCAATTCCCTAATTTTATTTCTGAAAATTCGTTTAATTTTAAAAGAAGCATTGTTAACCTCTTCCTCAGAACCATCTAACTTTTTAATAAGAGTTTCAATTTCAAAAAAATCAGTTTTAACTATACTAAATATAATTCCATCAGGCCTTATGGATTGAATCCGCTTAACACCATGATAAACATCAAAATCATAACCAATCATACAGATTTTTCCATCCTTCAATAAAATCATTAAAGACTCATTAAAAGTTTTATCTGAAATATTAGTATCAGATTTTTCTATTATATGATCTAAAAGCTCTTTCTTAGATAATTCTCTTTCATCCAAAGATTCTAAGATTAATTCCTTCAACTTGTAATTTCTAGGCATAAAAGATTACCTCGATATGATTCTTATGTGTGATAATATGCACAAAGAAGTATATAAACACTATATTTCTGTGAAAAAAATTAGCATGAAAAAATTAATAAATAAAAATAATCTACGAAATTATTCTAATTTGAATAAAAAAAAATTTTTACGATAAGTAATAATTTATAAAATTTTAAGCTGAGATATAAATTCCTAAGATCTGTAGTAAATCTAGTTGAACATTCTAAAAAAGATGAAAAGTATATAGATATCTCTTCTTAGCATGTAGCTGATTAATCAAACTATAAATTAAATTTAAAATGTAAATGTTTATATAAATAAATGATGAATTTTTTTATGAAAGCTGTGATAATTACCAAAAATTTTTGTAATGGATAAAAATGGGATTTGTAAATGATATGGGTGGACAAGGAGCAGCTGAATACATTTTACTGTTCGGAGGAGTAATCGTCATAGCCATAGTTGCACTACTAACCTACGGTAATTACTTCAGAAGTCAATCTGGTATAAACGCTTCATCAGACATGAATAGTGTCAGAACCACTGTATAGGATGAAAATTAATTAAATTGAGAGGAAAGCAGATGTATATAGATGAGTCTATTTCTTTTAAAATAGTTAATGATCGACTATGACTAAATCTAAAACATAAATGTTTATATAAGTGGATGTAAATGTTAATACTGGAATAGTTTTAAATTCCAAAAAAATTTTTGGAGGAATGAAAATGGAATTCGTAAAAGATGAAGGTGGACAAGGTGCAGCTGAATACATTTTACTTTTTGGAGGCGTTATCGTCATAGCCATAGTTGCATTACTGATCTACAGTGCCTACTTCAAAGGTGCCAGTGGTTTAAACTCTACGTCAGACATAAACACTGTCAGAACCAGTGTATAAGCACTTAATAAATGAAAAATTAATGCATTTTAGTGGAAAGCAGATGTATCTTGATGATAAGGCTCAGATAAGTGCAGAGATGATCCTATTAATGGGTGGCTTAATAATACTTGTCATAGTAGTTGGACTTATTGTGTTAAATGTAGCTAACTCTGTTGCAGGTAATGTAACTAGTGTAGTAAACACCGCCAGAGACACGACAATAAACCGATTATGAGTTTTCCACTATACCAATTTTTTTGAAGTAGAATTATATTAAAAACTAACTTATTTTTTCCATTATCATACTACTTTTCTTAAAATATCACTAATTGAGCATCCCATTAATCTTGCATATAAATACGAAATATCTAACATTCTTCCCCCCATCTTCAACTATATTTTCCCCGAAAAAAAGTTAATCGGTGTTTATCTAAAATACTACCAATCTTAAATAAAAACAACCCTTAATCGAAAACTATAAAAAAAATAATAATCTATTCTATTAGCCCAATTTTATAGAACTTTGACTCCTCCTATATAGTATAAAGCTACCGATTTGAGTAATCCAACCTCAGACATAAAAATTTGCTGTAACTTGTTTTAAGTACCATAATAATTTAAATGTATTCTACTCTTCAATCCTGAGAATCCAATTTTAAAGATTATAATCAATCCAAAAAATTTTGAAGCTTTAAATAGATGTTAGCAAAATTTATAAGGAATTATTTAAAAAAGGGATTTATGGAATTAAATACTAAAAATATTTGTATTATTGGTATTTTTGTTTCAGCTATTCTATTTATTTTGATGTTGGTGTATATATGGAATTTTACTGTTGATGATGCCTTTATATCGTTTAGATACAGTGAGCATTTGGCTAGCGGATTTGGATTACTTTGGAATATTGGTCAACCTCCTGTTGAAGGCTATACTAATTTTCTATGGGTTTTAATAATAGCATTCACATTATTACTGAAGTTGAATCCGATAATTTCGACAAAAGTAATTGGTTTATTATCTGTTTTTGGTATTATTGTTTTATTTTGGTTCATAACTAATGATATATTCAAAAATAAGAAAAATAAGTATATTGCATTTACTGTGAGCAGTATTTTTCTTCTTATTAATCCTTACACTGCTATTCACGCTGTTTCTGGATTAGAAACTATGTTTTATGCATTTCTATTATTAGGGGTGATATATAGTGCATGGAAAATAATTGTATCTCCCAGTTCAAAGTTTATCTGGTTATTCACATTTACAGCTCTCTTATTAAGCTTAACAAGACCGGAAGGAATACTAATATCTTTAGCGTTGATATTATCAATTATTTACATTTCCTATAAAAAAAATAATAATTCAATAAAATTAACTTCTTTTACACCGATTTTGATTTTATATTTGATTCCTATTGTTATCTATATGCTGTTTCGTGTTTCTTATTTTCACGAAATATTCCCATTACCTTTTCTGGTGAAAATAGTATATGGAACCACTTTTCCCACGGAGTTCCTAAACGCTTTAGTTTACTCAATACCTTTTATATTAATCATATTGATCCCATTATTCCTTAAGTATCAGGGATTTAAAATCAATGAGAATAATCTAAAAAATTTTAAGTATTTTTTACTTATTTTAGCTATAACATTCTTTTTTGCTAATATAGTATATGTTCGTACTCCTCTTATGAATTATAGTCAAAGATTTTTTTATCCTTCATTTGTTATGTTTTATTTGGCTTTTGGCATAGCAATCAGCATATTATTCAATGAAATAGGAAAACTAAATACAAAATCAGCGAAAAATAATCAAATTAGATTTCGTTCAGTTTTAGTGATCGTAGTTTTAGTCTTGTTGGTATTTGCGAATTTTTATGGTATAAGTGATCTTAAATCCCAACATGATTATGGTGTTAATTTTGAAAAATCTTATATCCCCATAGGTAAAGCTCTCACTAACTTCTCAGATGACAATTATACAGTTGCATTCGCAGATGCTGGTGCTGTTGCTTATTATTCCAAATGGAATTTTCTAGATTTGGGAGGATTGAATGATAAATTTATTGCAGTTAATGGAGTAACTGCAGAATATTTGGAACAAAAAAATCCCGAACTGGTTATATTCGCTTCAGTAAATGGTGTAATTCTCACTCCCGGAAACAGCTACGACTATGTTTTGGAAAATAATTATACACAATTAGATCCGATCAAGTTTAGTAAAAATTATTATTTTATACCTTTTTTAAAGCCTAATATTAAAGATTTTAATCGAATAAAAAATTCACTCGAAACTGTCAGTAAAGAATCAAATTCAAATGAATAAGTTTTTTACTAATATCTGCCTTTCTTGCCCTTTACTACAAGTTTAATAACATTATCCATTAAACCTAAAATAGCTATTAAACCTTTAATAATCCTTAAAATTGAGTACAAATCTAGCATTCACAATTATAATGTAATATTTTAAGGAAAGAAATTAACAGAACACCAAATAATCCTGTTTTTATCTTAACGATGAACTTTTCACTTGTTCTTTAGAAATATAATCTATTTATTGAGTTACCAATGAATAATAAGAATTTTTATTTGTTATTGAATTCAAAATAGTTACCACATGGTTATGGTTAATATAATTGTTTGACTCTATTTTTGACTGTAAATGATAATTTTTTGAACAAGTTTTTAGGTTTTTTTTATGTCTAAATTTTTTTATTTATTTGTTTGTGTAAAGACCGCTTTGTTTAATATCCTTTGGTAATTGGGGAGAGAATGATTTTAAATTTTCAATTAATTCGGCTTCGTATTGTGGGGAAGTCGCGTAAAATGATACTGTATCATTTCCTAGAATCACACTATGGGGAGTTGTCCACTCTCCCACTTTAATCCAATTTGAAGGTATATTCCATTGATCATAAATAATGGCTATTTCAACGTGATGCTCATTAGATAAATTATTCAGTTCCTGAGCATTAAACATATTTTTGTTTACATCATTACTACCCAAACCAAACAAATCTAGACATTCAATATTTGTGAAATAATTAATAGCTCCAATATCATTTGCTGCAATCGAACCATTTGGATAATATTCTTTTAAAAATGAAGCCATTTGATATTGCTGTTCATAAATGTTATTGGTATATTGGGGTTGGGCGATTGATAAATCAAAATTAAATGCTAATGGTGAGGATAACAGAATTATAAATATGGTAATTAAATAATACTTCGGGATTGATTTTTTATTAAATTTAAACGATAATTTTTGTGGTAGATAATCATTTACTCCTATTGTTATTGCTATTAACCACAAAACCACTAGATAAGATGAATATCTCGACGTATATCCTGAAAGCATGTCATTATAGATAAATAAAAGCTGGATAAAAATCAATGTTCCAATAATAGTTAACCAGATAGTAGGAGCGTTCCAAATAGTTTTTATTTTCTTAAAATGAAATACAGAAATATATAATGCCAGAAGAGCAGAAATATATGCTGCTAAATCAGCTATAAGGAGAGAAAATCTATTAGGTATTATACTAGAATAAATCGCATTAGGTAAGTTATTTAAAGAAGTATTAAAGATGATGTTCATAAAAGAGGATTTGAGTATTAATGAGTTAGGTATAAAGGACCATCCATTTAGAACTGAAATTACCCCGTATACTGTTAAAGGAATAATTGCTAATACTATAATCGAAAAAGAATACGTAAACTTCTTCTTTAATATAAATAAAAAAGATATGAAAAAAATTAGAATTAAACTTTCGTAACGAACCATCACCAAAGGAACCGCTAATATTAATAATAAATAATAATTAAGCGGTTTAATGTTTGAACTTGTTAAAATTTGAACTGAAAGATAAACAAATGCAATTACAAGAATTATTTGTAAAATATGTTCCATTCCAATAAAAATAAGATAAGGAATCGGAGTGAAAAATATAACACCTAATAATACCATTAAATTATAGATAGGAAGAATTTTATAAAATCTAAGAATATAATAAACCATAAAGATGGTGATAGTTCCCAAAATAATATTTAAAATAAACGGAGTAAGACTATTTACACCGGTAACATAATAGAAAAATGATAATAGGAGTGTCCATAAAAGAGAAGATGAGGAAGAAGAGAATCCATAGGGTGTTACGCCCCATACACCATGCAATGCGAAATTTTTCGCAATCGACATGTGTATATACGCATCATCAAGACCATAAACAAAATGACCCTGATTCAACTTAAACGAAACAACCAGTAATAATAAAATAGTTATCCAAAGTACAAACAAAGCTGTGACTAAAGGCCAATGCCGATGAAAACCCGTATTTAGTTTACTCATTGTTTTTATACAGAACTGCATATTTAATAGAAATAGTTTTTAAGTATATAAATGTAATATTGCTAATTTTTCGTTAAATTGTATTGATTTATGATGTAGAGGAAAGTTAATATTCATTAAGGGGGAATTCTGGACAAAAAACATAAATATCATATTTTTTATAATTTGTTTATCCAGTACTGAATATAAAATTAATTCATACTTGGCTTTTGAATAAAAAAATGTTTTTAATATGGTATTTGATAATTATACTTATTAAATAAATAGATTAATAATAAATAACAAATAATTTAAAAAAAGCAGTTTTAGCGAAAGACAATGACTTTAGTTATTTATATTAATAAAAATAATTTAAATAACGATTTAGAAATATTCAAAATTTTAGAGGTGAAAAATGCCACCAATTAAAAATTTTCTGATGACTGGAAACGATAACAAGTTAAAAAACTTCATTAGAAGTTCAGATGATTTAACGATTCCTAAAAACTCCAAAATCCAGGAAAACGTAACTTTAGGCTTGAAATATAAGAGAGGATCTCTGCCCCCAGTAATTGGTGAAAATGCATTTATACGTTCAAATACTATTATATATGATGATGTAGAGACTGGAAACAATTTTAGAACAGGTCATGGAGTTGTTATAAGAGAAAAAACCAGAATTGGCGATAATGTTCTTGTAGGAACTAACTCCGTAATAGAAGGACAATGCAATCTTGGAAGCAATATTAGCATACAATCCAGTGTTTACATACCTACTAAAACCTTAATTGAAGATCATGTATTCATAGGACCCTGTGCTTGTCTTACTAACGATAAATATCCTATAAGAATAGATTTCGATCTTAAAGGTCCAGTAATTAGAAAAGGTGCATCCATAGGCGCCAACTCCACATTCTTATCCGGTGTTGAAATAGGTGAAAAAGCTATGGTAGCCGCCGGGGCAATTGTAACACGTAACGTGCCTCCAAACCATCTCGCCATAGGTTCTCCTGCCCGGATAAAAAAACTGCCAGAAGAACTTAAAACATTAAATAAGATTTAAACTCAATTTTATAAATAAATATTCTTTATTGTATAAAATATTGCTTTTGATACTCCTGTTTTAATTGGAACCTTCTTATTACGCATATTTTCTAATTCACTTTCATTATTTAAAATGTAGTTAACATGTTCTGTTATTTTTTTTTCATCAGTACCTAGCAGAACATTTTTACCTATCTCCACCAAATATTCCCACTCGGTATTATCTCTTAAAATCAAACAAGGTACATTTAAAATCGCTGCTTCCTCTTGTACACCACCAGAATCTGTCATTACAAATTTAGAATTTACTAATAATCCTATGAAATCTTTGTAACCTATAGGATCTGTTAAAATTAGATTATCTTCTATTTCTATATTATTTTCATCTAAAACTTCTCTGGTTCTTAAATGGACAGGAAAAATTATTTTAATCTTTTTTGAAATAATATTTAATGAATTTATTATATTCTTCAAATTATTTGGAGAAGTATTTTTTTGCCTGTGTACTGTAACCAATATATAACTCTGTTTTTCTAATGATTCATCTAATTCTTTCCAATTTAATAAATCTTTGGCTCTTAAACACGCATCAGTTGAAGTGTTGCCCACAATATGAATATTATCCTGGTTAATCCCCTCGCGAACTAAATTGTTAAATGCAGTTAAATCAGGAGTAAATAAAACGTCAGAACAATGATCAACTAAAATACGGTTTATTTCCTCTGGCAATCCCCTATCAAATGATCTACACCCAGCTTCAATATGTGCTATTTTAATTTGGAGTTTAGAAGCAGTAAGAGCCCCGGCTAATGTGGAATTTGTATCACCCTGCACCACAACCAAATCCGGTTTCTCCACTAAAAGAACTTTCTCTATATTTCTCATCATGTCTCCAATTTGACTGGCTGGAGTACTAGAAGCAATATTAAAGGCATAATCACATTTTCTAAGATTCAATTCTTCAAAAAAAATTCTATCCATGCAATACGAGTAGTGTTGTCCAGTATGAACTATCTTATGGTTGAATTCCTTATCAAAAATCGGCATTAAAGGAGAAAGTTTGATAATCTCTGGTCTGGTTCCAATAACGGTTACAATTTTCATCTTATCCTGAATATTATTGGAAAAGAATATATAATAAGTCTTTCCCATCCATTATTATGAAAATCTCTGTGATTATCCCCATGTACAATGAAGAAGACAATGTTATACACACATTAACTGATGTTGAAAATGTCTTAAGTAAATATGAGGATTATGAAGTTATTGTAGTAGATGATGGTAGCTATGATGATACTTCTAAATTAACAGAGAAATTTGAATCAAATAATTCTAACTTTCATGTTTTAAAGCACATCGTAAACATGGGGATGGGCCGAGCATTACGTACTGGATTTGAAAATGCAACTGGTGATATTGTGGTTACTATAGATGCGGATTTAAGTTATAGTGCAAGCCAGATTCCGAAACTTGCTGATGAACTTATAAATAATGAAACAATTGACATTGTTGTGGGTTCACCATATATGGAAGGTGGAGAAGTTAATAATGTTCCTATAATAAGGTTAATTATAAGTAAAATTGCAAATAAATTCGCTGGATTTGCAATGTCTGAAAACTTAAGCACCGTTACAGCAGTGTTACGCGCTTATAGAAAAGATGTTTTAGATTCCCTTGAATTAGAATCAAACGGTACAGAAATCAACCTAGAGATTTTATCAAAAGCAAGTGCCACCAAGTACCGAATGAAAGAAGTTCCAGCAGTTTTGGAAGGTCGAAAATTGGGTAATTCTAAACTAAAATTCAGAGCCAAAACTATTTCACATTTATTGTTCTCTTTCTATGAAAAACCGATGATATTGTTTGGTTTCATTGGACTTATACTATGTATAGCTGGATTAGTATCTGCGGTATACTTATTTTATCAATATATACTCGGCACTCTAGACCCTACCCGGCCTTTAATGATTTTCATGATTTTAACTATTCTTTCTGGAATACAAATACTTATTTTCGGATTTGTTGCCACCCAAATAAGTCTTCTTAAACGTGAAATATATATGATTCAAAAGGAAAATAAGCTGATACGAAAAAATATGAAATAAATAATTGATTTAATATCAATGTGATTTCTATGCATAATTCAAGGGTTTCAATAATTATATTGAACTGGAACGGATGGAAAGACACCATTGAATGCTTAGAATCCTTATATCAAATAAATTATTCTAATTTTGATGTCATTGTGGTTGATAACGATTCGCATGACGAATCATTAGAGAAAATAAGAAACTATGCTTCAGGTAACATAAATATTAAATCAGAATTTTTTGAATACAATTATAGTAATAAACCCATAAAAATTCTAGAGTATACTAGAAACGAGTATGAAAACTCAAAAGGTGAAATAAATTTTTTTAAATTACCGTCAAAAAGATTATTTTTAATTAAAAACGATGCAAATTATGGTTTTGCGGAAGGAAACAATATTGGAATCAGATATGCATTTAATGATTTAAATCCAAACTATATATTACTATTGAATAATGATACTGTTGTGGATAAAGATTTTTTGGAAGAATTGGTTAATATTGGAGAAAAAAATACGGATATAGGGATTATTGGGCCAAAAATTTATTATTACGATGAACAGAATACTATATGGTGTGTTGGGGGAAAAATAGACTGGAAATTTGCTAGAGGCTTGCATGTAGGGATTAATGAAGTTGATAATGGTCAATACAATGAAATGAGAGAATTTGATTATGTAAGCGGATCAGCTCTCCTAATTAAAAGGGAGGTTGTAGATGGGATAGGTTTACTGGATAAGCAATTTTTTTTATACTTTGAAGAATCAGATTGGGCCTTAAGAGCATCTCAAAAAGAATATAGAAGTGTTTATGCTCCTGAAGCTAAAGTTTGGCATAAAGTATCAAAATCGGGTGGAGGCTTATCAAAAGAAACTGGTTTATATTATATTACACGAAACCGCTGGCTATTTAAGAAAAAATGGGCTAACAGTAAAGATTATTCATTTTTTGTGATATACCAAATTATTAGTGCTATTATAATTCCATCATTCTTAAGCATTTATTATCGAAATTGGAAGTTGTTTAGAGTATATTATTCCGGCTTAAAAGCAGGTATATTTATCTAAATGAGTTAACAAATATTAAAATGTTAAACGTGTTTAACAAAGAATTTTAATAGCCTTTTATTCTGATATAATTTATCCGCACGTTCTTTGTTGAAAATACTTGAAAATAAATACGCTCCCAATCCTTTAAAATAACTTCCTTCGGAGATTAAAATTTTGGAAAGATTCTTAGCTTTCTTATTGTTTCCATCTTTAACACATTCTACAATATTAGCAAGATATGTGGCGGTTCTTCGTCTTTTTACCAAAGAATATAATTCTGGGTATCTTGATAGGATGATGGAGTAAACGATCAAAGCATTTTCAAGACCTGATTCTTTCATATCCATACTTAATGAGGCATTAGAACCGTGTAAATTATATAAACCCAAAACTTCATCCATAATCCCTATATCTCCTTTCATTACTAGTTCTACTGCAAAAAGAAATTCCGACCAATACTTTAAACGGTTATCATAACCATTAACCGGCAGTTTTTCAGATCGGTACATAGCTGATGAAGGACATAATAAAGTAGATGGATCAAAAAATGACTCAATCCCTATTCTCTCTGCCATCTTATTTTTAAAACTCATTACTTCACTAAACTTTCCCAACTTTTTCCCTTTTGAAGAGTCAAAAACATCCATATCATGTGCACATCCCACTAAATCAGGATTAGCATCTAGAACGTTCACTTGTTTTTCAATCTTTTGTGGAAACATCTGATCATCCCCATCCATAAAGGAGATATAATCAGCATCAGCATGTTTTAAAGCCCGATTCATATTATAAGTTATTCCTTTATTTTCTTTAGCTAAAACAGGCTCAATCACCGGATTATCTAATGCGTATTGTTTAATTATATTCGAGGTTTCATCAGTTGAACCATCATCAGCAACAACAATTTTAGTTATATTATCATAAGATTGGTTCAGTACACTATCTAAAGTGTCTTTAATTAGAGTTTCCTGGTTATAAGTAACAATCACAACGTTTACCGAAGAATTAGACATTATTTTAACCTTGTTCACATTTATAACTAGCTTTGTTAAATCTTTATTGAATCAATTTTCTTTTTTGTGGAATAGATCGCCATGGCATAGGATCTACCCGATTTGGCAAGTATTACACTCATCAAACTAGCAAACGGGTATGAAAAACCTAACCCTAATAAAGGATTTATTTTTCGTTCTTCAAAAATTAATCTTAAACTTGATAATGTGACAGTAGGGTTATTATCAAATTTGATTTCTAAAACTTGAAATCCTGTTTTATTTAATAATGATTTAATAGTGTTTGGAGTGAAGTGATAAAGGTGTCGTGGTAGATCCCAAGCTGACCAGTATTTTTTAAATATTTTAGCCTCAAAACTATTAGCATTTGGAATACCAATGACTAATGTACCATTATTTTTTAATATGCGGTTAATTTCATTTAAAGTTGTTTTAGGATCAAAAAGATGTTCTAAAACATTATTTAAAATAATTACATCAAAAAAATCATTCTCAAATTTAGCTTCCTCAACTGTTCCTGTAAAAACATTCAAACCATAATGCTATCTAACAAAGTTAGCTGCTAAATCATTAATTTCAACACCATATGTTATCCAACCATTTTCTTTATGCTTAAATAATTGTTTTCCATCTCCACAACCAATGTCTAAAAGCTTAGCGTCGGGTTCAGAGGGAATATCCATTTTGGTAGAAATTTTATTTATAAATTGATGAGCTAAGTGTTTTAATTTCGATTCATTGTCTCCATAATCCTCATTAATTTCCCAATACTCATCGGGATAATAATTAGAAATTATAGATTGGTTAGGACGCGGATTGGTATACATTAATCCACAGTTCTCACATTTAACAACTGTGAAGAATCCTTCTCTTTTATATACCAAATCTTTTCCACTGAAAAGTTTATTTAAAGAATTTGAACCACATAAATTACATTTAACATCTTCCCAATTCTCTATTTGGTCCAAATTATATCCCCTTCAAATTATTTTCAATTAATATCAAAAAATTACATATCATTTGCAATGGTAGATTTCTGGAAAAACATTAAAGGTTTATTTTTTAATTGATTCCAAGTATTTGTTTAATTATATTTAATCATTTTTTTTAAAAAATTAATTTCATCTTGATTAATTCCTTTCAAAAGCAGTATGAAAAATAAGTAAACTATAACAGATACTACAATTGCAATTGCGACTTCAGACAGTCCTTGAGGATTAATTAAAATTATAACAACCGACATTAAAATCGATGCTATAATGCTTTTTATTGCAAATAAATAATCAAATTCAATTTTGAAATATTTAAGAGTATAATACAAACCCAAAATAAATGAAATAAAATATGAAACTAAAGTAACTAATGCTGCTCCTATAATTCCAAGATATGGGATGAAGATTATATTTAAAAGACTTGAAAATGCAGCGACAGTTAATATACCCCCAACAATTTTAGTTTTCTTATTCAATAATAGGTAATTAGTGATTATTCCGTATGTACCAATTAAAAGCGAGCTGAATGCTACAAATGGAGTGACTAAATATCCATATGAAGCAATCTCTGGTGTTGATATTATCATCAATAAAGGCTTTGACAATAGAGTTAATGCAAATACTGATGGTATTGCCACTATAAGAAAATATTTCAAAGAATATTTAATAAATGCATTTACTTCTTCTAATCTTCCATTGTCATAGTATTTCGGAAGTACCGAAGGCAAAAGAATAGAAAACGGTGTATAAAAAATTAAAATGGCTGCTCCTAAAATATATCCTGGTGAATAATAACCGACAAATGCCGCACCCAGAAGGAAGGCGATAAAATAACGATCACTGGAATCAATAATCCAATAAGACAGATTAACGGAAACTGTTGGTAATCCAAAATTTAGATAACCTTTTATGTTACTAAACTTAGGTATTTTAAAGCCTATTTGTGAAAAGATTATTGGGAATACTCCCAAAGCAATTAATATTTGTGCTATTAAAAATCCGCTTACAATGATTGCTATTCCTTTACCGCTTAATGTGAAATAAGTTACCAGACCAAGAGCGAGATAAGTTTGGGTCACTAAAATTATGGAATAAATTCTCATTCGTCCAATTGCTCGGAAATAATCTATAAAAAAGAGATTTAAAGAACCAACAAAGATTATAAGGCTGGTTATTATTACAACATCCACATTACCTGCAAAAAGGCCATTTGAAATAATTTTAGAGAAAAAAATTAATATTAAGGAAATCATTAAGCTTGCAACTAAAATTAAAGTTAGAAAGGAATAAAAAATTTCTTGAATTTTATTCTTATCTTTTTCGGCTGCTGAAAATCTAACCATCGTGTAAGGTAATCCTAAAGTCGCAAACCCGGTTACTAAATAATAAGTGACGTTAACCTGAACCCATAAACCATAATCAATAACTGGGAGATTTTTCGTTAAAATCGGGATCAATATTATGGAATTTAAAACAACAAGAATATTGGCAAAGCCCACTAATCCTATCCTCTTAACAAAAAGGTCGTAGCCTTCCACTTAACCACATCAAATATTAACTATAGTATTAAGGGAATCTCAAATATTAGAATAAAGTTATAGACATTTCCTAAAATTTAATCGTAAGTCTTTCTATATAATATATATTATTTTTTTTGTATCTACATCAAATCTTTAGTTTTCAACCAATCTATACCTTCTTTATCAATTGTTCCATTACACGCAGGGCATCGTTTTATATTGCAAACAACGTCCTTTGATTTTCGTTTAGTTAATCCTATAATGTTTTTATATTTGAATACTTCTATGATTCCGCCACCGCATTTACATGGATGTTCTTCTCTGTTTAACAGATTATTTTCACCAATTTTACAATTAATTGATATAGAATAATTTTTTAAAATAAAAAACCATCACTATTATTTTAATCTTCATTTTTATAGTCACTGTAAACTCCTAGTAGACAGGTTAAAATTGCATTAACATCTGAAAAACTATCATTAGTTATATGGGAAAATTTATCATTAGACAACAACTCCTGCAGAATAACAGAAAACTCAGTATATCTAGGACAAAGTCCTTTAATAAGCTTATCACTTCTTGTTACCCATGATTTCACTTTAATAAAGTCTTCACCTGTTAGGAAGTCACCCATAGGTAATTCCTGAATTAATTTAAGAATTTCATATCCTTCTCCTATCAAATTGTCAAAACTTTCATAGTTAAATTTTAAATTTATTTGTAAAAAATAATTTTAATTTTTAGTAACCCTAAAAACATTGATTTTTTATTGGAAATCCATAAGATATCAACTTATTTATATAAATCTGAATTTATTATCCCCGAGATTTTTTTTATAGTATTAATTATCGGTGAAAGGTATTATCTTCTAAAATAATTATATTAGAAAATCATATTTTTTTGTATATTATCAGGTTTCCAAATTGTTTTATTTGTTTATATGAGGTTAAATTGATTTGTTGAATGCAGAAATAGTAATCTGCATTATTTTGTACCAAATAATTGTTGAATGCTATGCTATCTTGTGCACTGAAAGTAGTATTTACTGACCCGCCAGCGTATGTCTGGTTATTCTTAAATATTGGCATCATTTTTACATTGGTTTTTAGAGACCATGCGAAATAAGGCCATAAATCGGAGTAAATTATCTTATTTTTATAATTTGGGTCATATGTTGTAAACCATTCACTTGCCAAAGTTACTTGTTCGTTAGAAAATTTGTAATTATTAGATTCATTCTTAATGACTGGTAAAAAAGCCGCTGTTGATGCTAACATTATAAAAGTAAGAATTACGGCAAGTATTGGAAAAGTTATATTCTTCTTTTTAAATTTAAATGGTAATTTATTTGAAATTTCCCTTAATCCTAATATTAAAAAGTATGAAACAGGAGGGGCCATTAAAACGAAGTATCTATCAGTTTTGATAATAAATATGCTGCTGAATATGAAAAACACCATATACCAAGCAAAAACCAGAATATACATGTCCATAAATTTGATATTGAAATATTTTGTAATATCGTAAAACAAGAAAATCAAAACAAAAAAGATAGCTTCAGTGATCATGTAATTCACTTGGCCAAATGTTCCAACAAAAGTCAATATTAGAGCTAAAAATAATATTAATTTTAATTTTGAACTCGTCTTTTTAACATTCCACCCCCTAATCAATTTTTTTTTATCAATAGATTCTCGTTTTAATTTAATAAATAGATAGATTAAAAACCCTAATAGGATGATAAATAAAATTGAAATACTTTCGAATCCTGTGTGTATGGGAAATCTTTCTATGAAATATAGGAGATTTGGATTGTAATAGTATTCTAATGATGGAGAAGATGAAGTTATGGTTGTGCTTAACGTTGCTATGAAAGGATATAGTATGTTGCCGAATTTTTCGTAGAAAAATGTTAAAACGGGTATGAGTATAAGTAGAGATGCAAATATTCCTATTAATATATTCTTGAAGTTTTTAATTTCGTCTTTATTTATCAGAATATATAGAATTATTGGGAATATGATTAGAGCTGTATTGTATCTAGTTAAAAATGCCATCATTACTAATGGAAAAACTAAAATAAAGAATTTTGAATCTTTCTTAACTGCTAAAATCAGGAAATATAATGCCCAAATAGTGAAGGTAACGCTTGTTAGATCTGAAAAGCCTACACTAAGAAATGTTAGGACTGTTGGAAAAGTTGCAAAAAGTAAACCTCCCAGAAAGCTTTCAATATTATTAAAACGCAGCTTTAGAAATAAAAAGAATCCAATTACTCCGAATATGAATGTTAATCCATCGACAATGAAAATTGTTGCTGTTGAAACGAATCCTAATCTAGAGAAAATTGAAATAATGAATGGAAAAAGTGGTGGTCTAGTCCAATCATAATAGCCCACTCCTTGGCCTGCGAATACTAGAGCATTTAAAAGAAAGTCACATGAATCTGACAGAGGACCCACTTCTATTTGAATCAAAACTCTGTAATATGTTATTATGCTTACAATTATAATTAATATAATCAGTGGGATGTAAGGAATAAAATACTTAAATGAAAAATGCTTTTTCTTGGGTTTTTTATTTGATTTTATGGGATGATTCAAAACTAACACCAACTACGGGGATACTTCAAATTTAAACTAATCTTTTATATATAATAACTTTCCCAAACTGTTTAATTGGTATGTATGAACTTAAATTTAACCCGTTTGTGATGGAGAAATAGTATTCCGCATTATTATTTACTAGGAAATTATTAACTGCTTCACTATCGGGTTTATAATTATCTAAGCCTATGTATGTTTGATTATTTTGGAATTCCGGCATGATTTGTACATTTGTTTGTAAATCCCATCCAGAATTGGCCCATAAATCTGAGTATATTACTTCCGATTTATAATTGGGATCATAATTAATTAACCAATGACTAGCCGCGGCCATGTCAATATTAAACTCATTGTTTCCCTGATTCACAGTTAATATGGTTGGTAAGTAAAATGTAGTGGATATTATAATTATTATAATTAGTAGTGGAGCTAAATAGAATGTTAATTTTCGTTGTTTGATTAATCCTATTTGATTTTCAATTAATACTAGTCCTCGTATGAGTAAATATGAAAATGCCGGCATTATTTGCAGGAAATATCTAACATCTTTAATGGAATATACACTATTGAAGATTAAGAAAGTCGCAAACCAGGATATGAATAATAAATCTAGATCGTAATCTGGATTAATTTTTAATAATTTTGATGAACCTAGGCATAAAATAAAGAATAATATTTCACTTAGAATGTATGATACTTTACCTAAACTTAATATGAAAATGGCAGCTGTAATTAAAATTAATATAAGTTTCCATTTATACTTTATTTTTAGAGGCTTTGTTATATTAGGTAAGCTTTTTTTCCCTTGTACTAGTTTTATCCAGCTTAGTGTTAATCCTCCGGCTATTACTAGAATAATTGTTAATGCAGCATTTCCCATGGCAAATGGTAATAGCTTGATATAGAAAAATAAATCGGTATTGTAGTCCATATTTTGAGTACTAACAGTTCCTGAGGTGGTGCCATAGAAGTTAGTGAATGGGTAGAGGGGATTCCCATATTTGAATGTGAAGAATATTAAGAATGGGATGAGTATTAAAAGTGATAATATTGTCCCGATTATTATGTTTTTATGTTTTTTAATGTTTGGCCAGTCCACGAAAATAATTAAGAACATGGGGAATATAATGAGTGCTTGATTGTATCTAGTTAAAAATGAGATCATTGCCAGAGGAAATGAAAGTAAAAAGTATTTTGAATCTTTTTTTACCGCTAAAAATGTGAAGTATAATGCCCATATTGAAATGGAAACACTGGGAAGATCCGCAATTCCAGCGCCAACATAAGTTAATATAATGGGGAAGGTAAAGTATAATAAACTGCCTATAAAGCTATTTAAAGCGTTGAATCGTAATTTTAAGAAAAAATATAAACCAATAACACCTAATACGTCAATTATCGCATCTAAATAGAATATGGGATTTATGGATAATCCTTCAAACCTGAAAATAATGGAAGTTAAAAATGATAAAAATGGAGGTCTGAGAGCTGAGTAGCCGATATTTTTACCGGCAAATAATGCAGCATTCGCCAGTAAATCATATGTATCATACATAGGACCAATATCCAGCTGGATCTTCAATCTGAAATAAGCGATAATTATCAAAAATATAATCAATAAAATGAATAATACTGACTCTTTAAAGTTATTTTTGATCGTATGCATTATTTTATTAAAATCATTCATTTAATCACATTATACACTACATAAATTCAATTAACCAAATAACATTTACAAAAAACCCTTTCTAACTTAATATATAATTAGATTATCCAATGAGGATATTAATGTTTTTAAAATAATTGGTACTTACTCATTGTTTAAATATAATTTATTGGAATTCAATTTCTGTTTCTATTAAATCCTTTTTCATTTGTATAATGGGGTTAGATATGACTTTATTTTTTCCCTCTTCCTTTAATTTTAGCGAATTTTTAAACAATGTTGAAATTTTAAATTTAACAGGTATCGGATATTCAAAAGATCTTATAAGAATATTTCTACCTAGCTCAATTTGTAAATTAAAAATAAACCAGTCTTTTGAAGGTGGATGATCATCTTCAAAAACACATTTTAAAGCAAACGAAAGAGCAAATAAAGATGATCTCATAATATTTACAATATTCAATTTTTCATCGGTGGATAATGAATAATTTAGAGACATTTCAATTTGATCTACTAAATTTAACGTTATAGTACTTTTTAAATAGTCACTAGTTTTTAAAATCACTTCCTCATAATATAATATTAGAAAAGGATCACTAATTGAATTTAAAATTTTTAATATTTTATAAATAGTTTCCATGTTCCTATTTAAACTTACAATTTTAGCATGAGCTCCTTTTTTACCTGATTTTTCAGATCTTCTTGAAATAATCTTATCTTTGAACTCCATTTTCGATAACAAATCTGATACCGTTCCAGGATTGATTTCTTTTTTTTCTATTTTAATTTGAATTTCATTTAAAATCCTTATTAACGATTGTTGTGTGTGGTCTCTTTCATTTAATAGACTGCCTATTATAACAAGTTTTCTAGCGTCTTCCATTTTTGACATTAAAATCCTCCATCCTGTATTCCTATAGAGTTTCTTTTATATATAGTTTGATAATATCTAATAATTAGAATTAATATAATAAATTCTAATAACTATTAAAAATGACATAAAACACTAATTAAAAGTTTTTTAGAGCAATGAAATTCAAATAAATTTATATATAAGAATATTCTTATTATAATCAAGTGATTATGCTATATAATCCATAAGAAAAACTTTGAATTAAGATTGAAATTATCGATTTAAGACTATCCGTCATTATGAGTTTAAAATTTTCATATTTTGCTAAATTCGATATTTTTAAGCTGTGATAAAAGAGTAGTTTTTAAATCGAAGAGGTAGTTATGAAATCAGAATTTGAGAAATCATGGACACGGCTGCCAGAAGAAAATTCTAGGCAATACAGCGCTTTTTGCATCTTTAGAGATATGGGTCCCAAAAGAAGCATCCCCAAAGTTGCTAAGGAGTGGTCTTCAACTGGTGCTATCCGTCGATTACGGGTATGGGCAGCCCAAAACCATTGGAAAGAAAGAGTAGTTGCATATGATGATTATATAGACGAAATAAAAAGGACCAAAAATGAAGAAGCAATTTTAGAAATGACTGCTCGGCATGCTGATTACTCATTACAAATACAAGAAAAAGCCATTGAATCCCTTAAATTAGTAGATCCAGGACAACTAAAACCCCATGAAGTAATCAAAATGATTGAAACTGCAGTAAAAATCGAAAGATTAAGTCGTGGAGTCCCTACCGAAAATATTAAGCAAGAAAATGAAGTAATAGAGGTTAAAAAAGATGTCATCACACCTGAAAAGCTCAAAAATCCAGAAGTTAGAAAAGCAGCCAATGAATTCATTAGAACCATCTCAGATAGCTAGAACAGCTCCAATGGGATTAGCATTGATTGCAAGTAACTCTCGTTATCAAATAGCACCACATATATCTTTGATTAATGAAAAGCTTCAAGAAATTGCAATAGGAGATCTTAAACGATTAATGGTGTTCTTACCTCCAAGACATGGCAAATCGTGGTTGGTTTCCCATTACTTCCCTGCATGGTACCTAGGATTGTTTCCAGACAATAGAGTAATTTTAACAACATATGAGGCTGATTTTGCAGCATCTTGGGGTAGAAAAGCTAGAGATGTTCTTAAAGAATGCGGAAAATCTGTTTTTGGAGTAGAAGTTAATAATAAATCTTCTGCAGCCAACAGATGGGATATAAAAAATCATGATGGAGGGATGGTCACTGCAGGTGTGGGTGGACCAATAACTGGTAAAGGAGCTGACATTCTTATTATAGATGACCCTGTGAAGAACGCTGAAGAAGCTAATTCCCAAAATTACAGAGATAAAATTTGGGAATGGTATCAGTCTACTGCTTACACCCGTTTGGAACCTCAAGGTGCTGTAATTTTGATTATGACACGTTGGAATGAGGATGACCTAGCTGGGAGACTGCTAAAGAAAATGCAGAGTGTTACAAGTGAGCAATGGGAAATAATAAATCTTCCCGCTATTGCAGAAGAAGATGACCTGCTTGGCAGAAAACCGGGTGAACCACTATGGCCCGGGAGATTCGATTTGAAGGTACTCAATGAAAGAAAAGATACTATAGGCTCATATTTCTGGAGTGCACTCTATCAACAAAGACCACAGCCATCAGGTGGCGGTTTGCTTAAACGCTCTTGGCTACATTATTATGAATGTCAAGAGCTACCACCTTTAAAAGAATTAGATATTTATCAAGGATGGGATTTAGCTATAAGTGCAAAAGAAACCGCTGACTACACGGTTTGCACAACAGTGGGTGTATTCGATGACAATCAGATCTTTGTCTTAGACTGGTACCGGGACAGGATAGATTTTCCAACTCAAGTCAAGATGGTCGAAAAACTGGCCCAAATGTGGAATCCTTTAGAGATTGGAATTGAAAGTAATGTTTATCAAAAGGCTTTACCACAACAGCTTAAAGAAACTTCAATGTTGCCAATAAAAGAGGTTAATAGAACTAAAGATAAAATAACAAGGATTTCATCGGGTTTTATCCACTTTGAAAATGGTAAGGTACTCTTACCAGAAAATCACTCTGAATTAGACAATTTTATCAATGAATACGTCTATTTCCCTCATGGTAAACATGATGATATCTTAGATTCCATTGAACTAGCTATACAACTTGTAAAAGAGCCTTATCTAAATTTAGACATTCGTGCGATAATGGGATTAAATTCTTACGAAAATTTATAATAATTTAATAATTAATTAAGTTATTTTTTTTTTAAAACATGTGAATGATGTTGAAGGGTTTAAGGTAGGTTGCTGATAATAGGATGATGTTAAGCAGTAAAACAAGTATTGATAGCAATATCACGGATTCTGTGAATCTGTTGAAGGGTACTTCGAAGTCTCTGCGTCTTGAATCAATATAGTAATAAGTGAAGGGGAATAGTACTATGGTTTGAGGTATCAAAATGCTGAAGAATTCGATTAAATTTAGTGTTAGGACAACACTGGCGGTTAAAAACTGTGTTAATGCCGGTATGAATAGTGTTGAGGCGAATGTGAGCATCATAACTGAAAAAACTGGGAATAAAATTATGTATATAGATTTATTGGAGACTGAATAGGTTAAGTAGAAGGTTACTTCTGGGTTTTTAAGTATTTCAAACTGTTCCTCATAATCTTTTTCATTTATTAAGAGGTGGTAAATTTCATTTCCCTCAATTTTTTCTACGTATTTAATTGTTAATTGTAATTCTCCTACTGTACTGAGTAATATGTAATATAATAGGGGACTGGATTTTGTTTTATCTAATTTCATCCCTTTAGGGAGCATTATAGAGTATTCATGTTGAGTGGGTCCATCTATTCTGGTTGTGGATATATATCCGGTAGGATTCCTCCAACGTAATTGGAATGGTTTTTTTTCAAATCCTGGTTTTATATTCAAATACTCTAATTCTAATTTAACATGTCTCAAATCATTATTTGAATCCATAGCTTTAGGGTAAGTATTTAAATCACCTAAATTTACGGTTAGAACTATGATACTTGATTCTTCTCCTGAATTTGATAGAGGTGAAGCTATAAATGGTAAATTTGTATTCAAATCTCCTCTTTTAATATTTAATTTTAAGAAGTTTTTGAGGTGAATGTCAATGAATTGTTGATCGGTGTATAAATCCATTACTTCAAGTATTAATCTGCCTTTAGTGGGGCTTATTCGGTCTTCGAAACACCAGCTAGATTGTTCTTTGATTAACATGATAATTCTTTAAAAGTAGTATTTATTTTAAATAAGGATTATTTTATTTACATTCTGTTTATACATAATTTTTAAGAATTTACTTCTTTATGTTTTATTTTATCCTTAATTAATTTTATATTATCTGAACTGACTCCGTAAGCAACTCCAATATATTTTATCTCGGCATCTAATGTTTGTAAATTACGACCAAAACGTAGCATTATTTTACATCCCAATTTTTGTTTGCATGATGAAAAGTTTATACAAACTTTTTAAGCAAAAAATTTAATGAACAGTTGTATAAATCTTAATCCTCTGAAATATTTTAGATAAATTTAATATAAATTTTAAATGTATATAATTTTTCTGAATTTGTGGAATAATAATGAATTTTTGATTGCCACTCAACGTAGTGGTTTGAGTAAAAGAGTTTTATTTCACTATTTTTTGGTATTCGGGGCAGAGGTAAGTTGTGCGACCTCCTATTTTTAAGGTTATTAGAGTTCCTCCATGGGGGCATTCTCCACCTTGATGACGATGTGCTAGTAGAAAGTTAGATGGCATATTATGGGGTGTATCATGATATTCTATGGCTTTATTTAAAACCATTTTCATCTCTTGAAATAGTTTTTTAAGATTATCTTTATCTAGTTTATCTGCTGTGGTTAAAGGATGGATTCTGCTTTGGTAAAGGATTTCATCAGCGTATAGGTTTCCAATTCCCGCTATAAAATTCTGATTCATGATAAGAGATTTTATTATGCCTTTTCTTTTCCTAAATAATTCTTTAAAGGTTTTAAAATTTATTTCCAGTGCATCAGGCCCTAAATTCTTCTCTCTAATGAAATTATCAGGATTCCTGGTTAATCCTAATTTACCAAACTTTCTCATATCATCAAAAACGAGTTCATCTTCGTTTATAAATTGTATTAGTAATCGTATGTGATTAGAATAATTTTTTAAGGAATTTTTTTGGATGTATTTAAGGTAACCAGTCATGCCAAAATGTATAATCAAAAAATAATCATTATTAAGTTGGCAGAAAAGATATTTCCCATATCTCCTGCTGCCTATGAATTCTAACCCATAAAGTGCCTTACGGAGTTCATTTGGTTTAACGTTTATTAAGATTTCTGGACTTCTAATTTCAATCTTTTTTATTCTTTGATACAGAGATGTGGAGTTAAAGTAGGTTTTATAGATTTCAAGACTAGGTAATTCAGGCATGATTAACTTCACCTTCAATTGAATTTAAACATGATTTAAAAAAAATTCTTTAATATTATATAATTTTTGGGGAATAAAAATTTTAGTTCTAAAAAAAAAGAAAATTGTAATTTTCTAATAAATTTGGGAATATTACAAAAATTATGTTTAAACTTTTATTTTTGCAGGAATGTTCCCGATAGGGTTTTTTTATTATTTATATAATTTACAACGCAATTTTCAGGTTTTTTATTTGCTATAATTCTTGATTTTAACTATTTCCACGTAGGGATGGTTTTTAACGAATTCTCTGTAGGGTGATATTAATTCTAACAGTATTTCAAGGGCTTTATGGATACTTTTCCCATCTTTGGCAATGGTGGGGATTATAGGTGCATTAACAAAGTTTATGTGAAGTTCTTCATTTTTTAAGTCTTGTTTATTGGCAGCGATGACGTAAGGTATGTTATTTTGGCTTATAAATTTTATTAATTCTTCATCAGCTTTTGTAATGCCTATTGTATTGTCTATGAATATAATAACTCCATTTATGTCTTTGAATAGGGAGTATTGGTTAAATTTCCATTTTATTTTTTCAGGGTGGCTTAAAAGATGAATTTTCTGGCTGTTGATGGTTAAGCTTCCTTGTTCTATATTTTTGGTTTGTAATAGTTTATCACATATATTTTCCATTGCGGTGGTTTTTCCAGAGCCTAGTGCTCCCATCACTAAAATTTTTTTTATTTCCATAATTTACCACTCTTTTTTTATTTCTTTTTTTCTCTCATTTTTTTTCTTTCTTCAATTATTGTAATTGTTCTATAAAATATTATAGTTTTACTATTTGTGTATAAATAATCACAATTTGTGATTAGATAAGAATTTTTTCTTAAAATCATTAACATATAACAATTGTTATATTTTTTTATATAAATCTTTTCTCGAAGATAATCATATTATGAATTTTAAATAAGTAAAAATCTCAATGAATCCTACACTTTCACTGAGTTTCAATAAGATGAGTAAAAAAAATAAATATAAAAAAAATAAACAGTAATTCGAGAAAGGATATAGAAAAGAAAAAATAAAATTAGGGGAATAATTAAACGTAGTTTTGAACAAATTTTAACAATTCCAATTATATCCGATTTAATCTTTTCTATATCTAATTTTTTTTTGAAGTATTCTATTCCCGCCTCCCAAAAATAGAATTGACTTTAAACTGCTTTTTCTCCTCGTTCACCGGTTCTAATCCTAACAACATCTTCAACAGAAGATATAAATATCTTTCCATCTCCAATATCACCGGTTTGAGCGGTTTTTACAATAGTATCAACTACACTTTCTACATCCACATCTTGAACAATGATTTCCAATCGAGTTTTAGGAAGTAAATCTATTCGATAATCACTACCCCTATAACTTTCTGTGATACCTAATTGTCTTCCCCTACCTTTTACCTCAGTCACTGTGATTCCATGACATTTAATTTCTTCTAAGGCACTTTTCACAATGTCCAGTTTGTTAGGTCTTATTATAGCTATTATTTCTTTCATCTTAAATCACTACCTAAATCCTATAACCCGACTCCTCGTGTAAATGAGTGTCAAGTCCTTCCAATTCTTCTTCGTCTGTCACTCTTAAACCAATGGTTTTATCCAATACAAATGCAAGTACTAATGTCCAACCTCCAGACCAGGCTATAACTGTTCCAATGTCGATTAATTGCCATACCATCTGCATAGGATTTCCATAGAATAGACCTACCCCTGTAGCATTTATGATTGGGGCTGCGAATAAACCAGTAGCGATAGCTCCCCATGCACCTGAAACACCATGTACAGCAAATACATCAAGTGAATCATCATAGCCAAAGCGTGGTTTTAACCATGTCATCGCATAGTATGAGAAGAAAGATGTTATGAATCCAAGTATCAATGCACCAGTAACTGTTACATAACCTGATGCAGGAGTTATGGCCACTAAACCGCAAACAGCACCAGTTATTGCGCCAAGTACTGTTGGTTTTCCTGTTTTTATAATGTCAATTAGCATCCAGGATATCATAGCTGCAGCGGTGGCTGTGTTAGTTACTAAAAAAGCTGATGATGCAAGACCTCCAGCAGTAAGCGCCGAACCAGCGTTAAACCCAAACCAACCAAACCATAATAATGCAGCACCTATAACAGAATATCCTAAATTATGGGGCAATAGTTTAGTGTCTTTCCTTGTACCAAGATATATACAAAGTACTAACGCAGCTATACCACAATCAAGGTGTACCACAGTACCACCAGCAAAATCGAGTGCACCGAGTTTAGCTAGCCATCCCCCACCCCACACCCAGTGGGATATTGGTACATATACTATAGTAATCCACAGTGGCACAAATGCAAGCCATGCTTTGAATTTCATCCTACCAACCACAGCACCGGATATCAGCGCCACGGTAATAGCAGCGAACACTAATTCAAATGCCGAATAAATAGTTACTGGTATAGTTGGTGCATTTGCTGCTAGTGCACTGGAACTTACTCCTAAGAATAATAAATTAGATCCATTACCAATTAAACCATATACATCAGTACCGAATGCTAGTTGGTATGCATATATTACCCAAATAACACTTGTAATAGAGAAAGCTATTAGTGACATAAAAAGGGTGTTTAAAACGTTTTCTCTTTTCACCAAACCACCGTAGTATAATGCCACTCCAGGAACTGTCATAAGCATTACTAAGGCAG
>PMWA01000053.1 GCA_003166335.1 Methanobacterium sp.
TTTGATAAATTTATCATCCTTAATTAAAAAAATAATCTTGATCGTTATAAAAATAATCTGTATAATTTTCTAATGTTTGACTTCAATACCTAAGCCAATACTCTAACCTTTGTAATGATTTTAACCTATAAATTTGAATTGTTATAATAAAATTTTATTTTCAAAAAAAATAGATATCTTTTCAAAATGGTGAAGTTTAAATAAATGATTATGATTTATTAAGTTTTCAGATACTCGATTTATCAGTTAGCCTAAATCTAAAGATTACCCATATAAATGTAAAATTTGCTCAAAAAATTTAATAAATTTAAGTGCTCCATTACGAAGTAGAATATTTACCTATAAAAAAGATTAAAAATTAATCAAAAATTAAGGTTTACTATTTACCATCCTTCTTTCGTACGTTTAAGATAATTTTTGACTATAAAATTTATATTTAATTTTTTTATACACGTTAAATAGATGTTTATTTTTTATTTGAACTGTAGATTTTAAATGTATAAACTAGAATGCAAGCAATACAAGGGTAAAGTTTATTATTCGCAGTGTAATCTCGTTTATGGGTAGTATTATGGTCTGTGGATGATTTTTTTCTTTAGTGAATTTATATGTAGAAAAATTATGTGGATTGGTTGTTTCTGGAACAATTTTTAAATAAATATTCAACTTATCTTATAAATAATCTAAGATATTTTTTCACTTTTTTATAACGATTTATAAATTCTTTTGATTATTAATGATCTTCAGATGATCCAATGTAGGTTGCATAGAATCCATCAGTATCGGCATATATTGGTTTTAAACCACAATTCTCAGATTTTTTCATGGTTTTTTTCAGGAATTCCCTTCCCCATGCGGTAATCGCCTCTGAAGCCTCTATACAATACCATCGATATTTGGGATGATTATAAAGTCCATAGATTGTGGAGATTAGTGTTTTTCGTGCTTCTTGTCTGAAGTTTAAAATTTGTTTTTCCTCGGGATCTGTGGATTCTTTCATCATAGATTTAATTCGTATTCTGTCTTTCAAAATTTGGGATGTGGCTGCGGGAATAAAGCCTATTGGTTCTTTTTTGAATTTATATCCAAATTCAGGTGCAATATGGCATGTTTCTTCATCGCCATCTTTACAAAGGGTTTCTGGAGAAATATTTTTTGCTATTATTATACTAGGATAAAGACTCTTGAAATCGAAGTAAACAATATTTTCGTGTAAGCCTGGTATTGGTTCTTCTACATATCCTCCTACCACGTTTCTTTCAAATTTCTCGGGTTCATTTGGGAGAATGTGGCCAAATTCGTAGGATTTGCGGATTAAATACCATTTCACCTGGGTTCCGGTTCCCCGTCTGATGATTTCAAATAGTGGTTGTCCTACTATCCGTGCGAGCTCTATACTGATGGGCAGCATTCTCTCTCCGATTTTTGTAATAGCAATCGTATCTTCAAGGGAATATCTGAAAAGTTTTTCTCTTTTTTCACCACCATCATTCCAACAAGTGTAAATCTCATCTAGGGGGATATCGATTTTATCATCCCCGAAAAGCTTATGATAAACGCTTTGTAGTGTATGGCTATTTAATTGAAGATGTCTCTGGACAATCCTGTAAAGATCAATATGAATACGGCCCTTAATCAGTGCGGCTTTTTTTGGAACTGTTATAAACTTAAGTTTGGATCCATCGACTCCCAGGTTGAGTGATACACGTAATCGGTCAGCTCTTTCTTTGATGTATGGAAAGTCAAATTTGTCTGAGTTGTAACCGGTGATTATGTCTGGATTTTCGGATTTAATGGTTTCAACAAATTTCTTTAATAATTCCTTCTCAGTTGGGATTGTCATTACAAAATCAGATGATGATTTTTTTGAGGAAAATACTTTACGAAACCCGTGATTACTGGAGAAACTAATCATAATAATTGGATCTTCGCTAACTATGGGCATGCCCTTGGGATTACAAGCTTCAATATTGAAACTCAGAACATTAAGTTCTGGTAAATCGGATTCAATAAGTGTGGGCTGATTTTTTATTTCAAATATACATGTTTTATTATATAGTGGAAATTGTCTAGAATTTATGCAGTGACCCTTCACTTCAACTGTATGCATGGGGAATAATCCTTTATCTATGAGATACCTGCGATAAAATGGGATGTCATGTTCTCTAATTTCATCTACGGTCTGTAAAGCCAATATTGTCTTTTTTAACTTAAGCAAATCTCGTGGATGGTTAAATGTTATCTTTATGAAATCTTTCGATTCTTTTAAATCTTTTTTGTGGACTTTCTCTACTTTAAGAAGTTCAAGTTTACTTAATTCTTCTATACAGTCAACAAAATCATATGGAAGAACGTATATGTAAGGTTTGAAGCTTTTATCATGTGCTATTATTGATAAATTATTATCTTCTCCAATTAATTTGCCGAATAATCTTATAACAGCTACATTTTTTTTAGTGATATAATCAATATCCAATAACACGAATTTTTTAGTATCCATCATCGATTATTTCCTAAACATATTCATTTCCACTTAAATCCGCTTTTCTTTAATTTGAGGGGTCTGTGAGTTTCTTCGACTTCTTTCTCCGAGCCATGATGAACTCCCTAGCAGCATGGTCTATTATTTCCATCATATTCTGATGCTGAATACCTGGATTAATAGATGGTTTAATGGGTATTCTCATATCACATTTCATCATGTCACTAGTGTACCAATTTCCTCTCCGTTTCGTGTATTTCTCATCTAGAGTAGAGACATAGTGGTAGGAGAAATCGGATATCCTTTTAGTGTTGAATAAATGTTCCAGTTCATCTGTGATGTTAGTAAGTAAACCTGAAGCCAAATTAAGCTCGTTTATGTTGATGGATTTACCATTCTCCAGATTTATAGAGTTTATTTGGTATAAACCATCTATATATTCTTTTATATCCCCGTGCCACTTATGAAAGTCTTTACTAGGGAATACTAATAAGTCATTACTGTTCAAAAATAAATGTGGTTTGTATAACAATATCTTACGTTCATCCATGATGCCATAACTATATCTCATGCCTTCATCAACACGTCATATAATAATTCATATTGAATGCTTTAATTGTACTGATACGCTGTTTCCAGATAATGCAACCTTCTTCTCTGAACTTCTAATTGTATCATATAGATATGCATCAAGATAGCATTGCACAGGTTCTTCTTTGAACATTAAATTCATATTTATGTCCAGGATATTAATTCGCTCTAATATTTTAGTCCAATAATCCAGTAACTTCCATTCTTCAACTCTATCAAGATGCATATCTACTTTATTAATATAATCAATCTGCTCCCTGATAGAACTATATGTTCTATTAAATTCCTCCCTTGCGAATACAATAACTTCTTCATGTTCCTGGAATAATACAGGGTTATAAACTTCTGCAATCCTCCCATTAGGTATCCCTCCACTCACTTTCATTTAAAACTTCCTTATAATTTCATTTAAAACTTCCTTATAATCAACTTTAAAAATTTTTTAGAATATTAATCTGTTTTGTAATGTCAGCACTAACAATAAAGCTGCAAATGTCCAGGTACCAGCAACAAACATGCCAGTAAGTAATGTTCGATAGTCAGTTTTAGTTTTAGGCTCACCGCAAACTAAACAATGTTTTAACACCATAAAATCACCTCCATTTTTATTTGCTGTTCATTACACGCATAATTATCTCAGTAAAACGATTATACTGTTTATGGGAGAATGTCAAGTTACAATGCGGGCAAAGATGCCAAAGCTCCTCCTCAGGCGGATCTTTAAGATAATAATCCTCCATGGTTTCCCTGCAGTTAGGGCATTCCATAAAATCAGATCCAAATTCTTTTCTTTTCATCTCTATTTCTTGGACCTGGTTCCTGGTGAATTCATACCAATTTATAAAATCTTTCTTAGGAATTATAAGCAATTCTTTTGGGTTTAGCTTCTCAATACCTCTTAAATCTTCTTTTTCTCTGGTTTTTATATCTGTCATAAATGATCTCTCCTCAGGGTGGATCACTATAGATCTTAAACATAAACGATGTTTTTGTAAGAGAGCAAATGAGAAGTAAAAAAATAATAATCTGTCAAAGTAATAGATGGTTATGGCAAAGCCGGAATAAGTGAATAAAGCTTTAATAATGAAAAATATAACTAGACTAGTTTATGCGGAGAATAAAAAAAATTAATTCACAGTTTTAGGTGAGTATAAATGGATGTATTCCGTTCTATATTACTTTTTATCTTAGCGGGATTTTTTGAGATCGGTGGTGGTTACCTTATTTGGCTTTGGCTGAGAGAAGGCCGTGGCTTTGAGTTAGCTATATTGGGTGCTATAATATTGGTTCTCTATGGGATAATACCAACTTTACAACCCGCTAACTTTGGTAGAGTATATGCTGCTTATGGTGGTGTATTCATATTTTTATCTCTGCTATGGGGTTGGCAGATTGACAAGGTAACTCCCGATCGTTTTGATGTTATAGGGGCTTCTGTGGCTCTTATAGGTGTATTTATTATTATGTACTGGCCACGAAGTTGAGAGTCAAAGAGCTCCTAAAATAAAACCTCTCTAGATCCAAATAACACCGATATTATTTTATAACAGGAATCCCTGTCATGTCCACGTAAATTTTCTATAAAAAATCAACCAAATAATTAAAAAAGATGACGTTAATAGAAAATTTATTGATAAATTTTTTAAAATGTTAAGATGAATAATAAGTGTATAAACGATCGTTAAAAAAATATTTATGAGGTAAAAATTGTGGAATTCGTAGAATTAGTGCATAAAAGATGTGCTGCCAGAGCGTATGATGATAAGAAGATTGATGATGATAAAATTAGCCAGATACTTGAGATGATACGGTTTTCACCTTCAGCGTTGAATCTGCAGCCGTGGAAGATCAAAGTTATAGATGATGATAAATTGAAGGAAGAATTGTATCGGAACTCTCAGGATCAAAAACATATTGTTTCATGCTCTCATTTATTAGTGTTCTGTGCGAATACGGATATACGGGGGAATGCTGATAAAGTGATTGATAGCATGAAGATGACAGCGGAGATGCCGGAAGGTATTGTTCAGTTTTTTGAAATGGGTGTAAATATTTTTCTTGACAGATTCACCCCTGAAACTATCATTTCAGAAGCGCAGCATAATGTTTTTATTGCAGTCACTCATGGAGTGTACGCTGCTAAATCATTAGGTATAGATTCTTGTATATTGCAAGGATTTGATCCTGCTGCTTATTCAGAGATTCTCGAGCTTCCATCCCACATTGTACCTACTGTTCTCGTTACATTGGGATATGCTACAGATGAACCAATACCAAAAATAAGATTACCAAAAGAAGATATTTTTATCTAAGCCCTTAATGAATATTCACCTAAATGAGTTAATAAAAAAGATAATTTTCTGAACAAATGAATGAACTAAATGATGATTTTGTTCGTTATAATAATTAAACGAAGTTTAACAAATGAATTTTAAAAAAATTCTACATCTCCACATTTTTTTTTAATGCAAAAGTGAAAAATTATATGATTTAAAGATTTATTTATTTTAATGTCTAATAAATTAATTAAAATTGATTAATTAAGATATCTTCAAGTCTTTTTGGAAGAATGAATCAAGTCGTAACTCAGTTACTTCTACGATTCGAGCGAGGTAGGGATCATTTAGATCTTTTAAAATTAATTGGGAATTGGCTATCAGATTTTTACATATTTTATAAATTTTGCGAATGTGTTTTTTATCGTTCCGAAGAAGTTTAGCCATGTCTTTGGGTTTTTTGTATTCTAAAAACTGTTCATAACCTAGGGTTATATAGGAAAAATGACCTATTGCAAGGTCTTCTTCCAAGTCTTTCCAGTCGTCGATGATCTGAATCACAGCGCCAAAAAGGAAAAAAACTTCAAAATAGTCTTCGATAAGATCGGATTTGCCTAATTGATCTAGACTCAACATGAATGGTGTCAGAAGGTGGGCTGCTTTAAAACCGCATTCTTTAGGATTTTCAAGTTTATATGGACTTTCTTTTCCACGAACTAATTTTTCCTTGATTTCTGCCCTTAAGAAGAGTGAACGAATCTTATGTAAAATCTCCAAATTCACTTCAGTAACTCCAAAGGCTTTAAGCAGTAAGGTTTCATATTCTGAGATAAATGCTTGTGCAGTGAGGATTTCTACAGGTGAAGAACTCTTTTCGTCCACATTCACATCCAGGATCCCATATCCAGCTATACCAAATACAGCTGCCCGCAGTATATTTTCAAACTTTTCTAAGAGGTTATTTAAACCTTCTTCTTCCATCCATATTGCTAAAAATGCATAAATTGGATATGCATCCTTGAAATATTCAGATTTTAATTCTAAACTTTTCCAAGTAGTCACATCAAAGCCCAACGGACCGCTGAAATCAGTTAATATCTGCTTTGCGTTGGCATCTAATCCTTTAAACGTGGAAAGGATTTTCATACCAGCTTTACGATGGCGGAGCATATTTAGAACCGTAGCATCCGATAAGTAGGGAGCCATCACAGCTTTCCAAAAAGCTTCTTTATCATCATTGTAAACTTGAAGTACAGAAGGTGCAAATTCTCCAAATGCATTATTATTTTTCATAATAGTTTTCCTCATGGATACTAATCGAGGTAATAGAATATTTTCTATTTATAAAATTGTAATTATTCTGATGCAGCTTTTTTAAACAATATCAATAGGGTTATGCTGAATAAAGGGAATGTGATGATCCATAATATGGCTATTGCAAAAAAAACAGGTATAAATACTGATCCAATTACTCCTATTATAATAATTCCATGTGCAATCATAAATCGGCGCGCCCATAGCTCGATACCTATTCTTGCGAAGGCAAATGCTGAAAATAGTGTTGCCAAACTCATAAATCCATAACCGATACCATCAACATTTTGTAAAAAGCTATTTGGCAACCAATTTAATACATATATTTTATCCACAGTTCCATGAAGCATATTAGGTAACACTACAGACAATACAGTGAAATAAACTATGCTTACAATGGTGGTGTATATAATGGCAAATGCCATTCCAATATTGCTCCAAATCCTCCGCTCCTCGGGTACATAGTTATGAATTGCAATCATAAGGACCAAAAACGAAGGAGCCAAAAATATAGATGGTAAAACTTCATAAGCCATATCCCACGGAGGCTTGAGTAATCCTGCGAGGGTAGCGAAAAGCGCGATTATATAAGCCATACCGAATATAACTGTGAAAACTGCAGCCCATAAACCGATTTTGCTAACAATTTTTTTGGAATTATCTGTCATATCATATCATTTTAATTATCTTTTATAAAAAATTTATTATGAATTAATAATTTCAATAATATAGTAACTCCCAACAAATCCTTATTTGACTTTTGGCGTGCTATGGCTAATTGGTTTATATTGCATCAAATTTAATCAAAGCAAATTTTTAAAAAATTCCCTATATATTTTACAGTTAATGTTCCTTCAGATTTTCATTGCTACCGATTCCTTCAGGTCATTATTCTTAGCTTTTCCAAATAAATGTGGTATTACCTTAGATGATGCTAAAGTAACGTATATTAGAATTCTTGTGACTTTCGTTCAGGTAGAAATAGGTGAATTAATCTTATAGATAAGAAAACAAACTAAATTGAAATTGATGAATTAGCGATAGCTACCTCTTTATCGTTTAATTAAAATTTAGATGTTTTGCTGGTTAATTTTGAAAAATCATTTATCTAATGTGAATCGAACTGCGTATAGAAGAATATGATGAAATAGTTTTAAAGAAAAAGTAGGAATATTAAAGATTTTTAGGCTTTTCCTGCCAAATCTACTTTAATAATTCATCTTGTGATATTAGTAATGTTTTTTTTTTATTTAGCTTTGGTACTGTTTATCACGATGAAAAAGTCGTTAATATTGGTGTTATCATCATTAGGATTTGCATCGTAGAAACTGAACCAATATAAATTATTCCCCACTGCAAAGTATACCTGTGCATGATAACCAGTCGATGGGTCATTGGTATATGCCATTACACCAGGAATACCATTTACATTTATATTTGTGATGTTCGTGAAATTGTTGCTTGAAAACTCATAATTGGCCATATCTGTTAAATTGTCAGATACTCCATCATTCGCTGCTACTGATGATAAGGAATTCGGCCCGTATGCTATGAAAAAGCTACTGTTATCATTGATCCTCATGAAAACACTTGTATTGGTAGCGTTTCCATTGATATTCCAGGTTGAAGGGTATGTAAATGATATATAAGTACTATTATAATTTTTTGTTTGCGTTTGTGATGTATAACTATAGATTATGATTCCTATAATTATAATTATTATTATAATTCCTAAAATTATTTTTGATTTCATTTATTTCTGACCTACTACTTTTTAATATTATTTTTATTAGTACAAGGACTGGGTAATAGTTTAATTGTTTTTTATATATTTTAGCAACTGGATATTCATTTAATTGAGGATAAACTTATTCATACGAGTAACTTTCTTGACTACTTTTTCATTTAATATTTTTTATGGAATAGTTTTAGTTTATATCTATAAAATAAATAAACTTTAGAATTTTAACATCTATAATTCTTAATATAATATTATTATGTCCCCGATTATTCGTGAATTTTTTTCAGATTTGGAATAATAGAACATGTGCTGAATTTAGAATTTTTGCAGAAGGAAGAATTGCTAAAGATTTAGCTGTAGAAAGAAACTGAAAGAATTTATTAAATAATATAATGGTAGGATACATTCTCTTGATGTGCAAAGGCTTAGGAATTATAGTAAACCGGAAACTATACGTTCATACGCATATAGAAACGGAATCTGTGGATAATAATGGCATTCCCATGATTGGTTTTAAAGGTGACTTGAAAGTAAATATTCGGATCCCTGATTTCTTTGGATTAGGTAAAGTGGTAAGTCAAGTTTTTGGAACTATAAAACAGATAAAAAATATTGAAAATAACCAAAAAATTAGATGTGCCCCTTTTTAGAACTAAAAATTTTTTTTTGGACATTTAATTCAAAGATTTATTACTATTTCTTCTCTGATGCTCTCTACATCAACAACAATTAAACTTGTTACATAAATCATCATACTCACGCGGGGGAGAAGGTGAAAGTTGTTATGAGAGTGAGTGAAGGAGTGCCCAATGGAAGAATTGCAGAATTATATAACCCTGGATTATTCCAAGAACATGAAGAAGTTATTGTATTCAGAAGAAAAGATTTCAATAGGACTTACCGTTCTATTCAGGAGCAAATTGATTATATTAACAAAGTGGATATACTTCTTGATAGGGTTGAAGAATGGATGTTATTGGGTTATTGGCCGAAAATCTTAGAGAGGACACACATGTTAGACATAAATATGAATTCAATGTTCAAAAAACAACCCTTTCAGTGCTATCTTGATGCATATTTATATGATACAATTAGAAGTTCANNAGTACAATTAAAGCATTCAATTTGAGTTATTTTATGACGTGTTGATGAAGAGCATGAGGTATAGTTATGGCATCATGGATGAACGTAAGATATTGTTGTATAATCCAGAGTTATTTTTGAAAGGTAATGACATATTAATATTCCCTAGTAAAGACTTTCATAAGTGGCACGGGGATATAAAAGAGTACATAGACTTTTTATACCAAATTAACTCAATAAATCTGGAGAAGGGTAATCCATCGACATACTAGAGCTTAATCTCGCAGTAGCTGTGCTCGATAATATAACTGATGAAATTGAGAACCTCTTTGACCCTAAAAGAGTATCCGATTTCTCTTATCAGTATGTCTCTACTCTAAATGATGAATACACGAAACGGAGGGGAAATTGGTACATTAGTGACATTGATGAGATGTGATATGAGAATCCCCGTTAAACCAGAAATAACACAATGGCAAAAACACCATAACATGATGGAAATATTAGACTATGCTGCTAGGGAGTCGAAAATATTGTTTACTTCGATTTCAGGAGTCTTTATCCTAGTATAATAGTAGCTAAAAATATTTCTCCGGAAACCTTTTGTCAAGATGGTGATGAAGAAACATGTCATATTGCACCGGAATTTGGATATAAATTCAAAAGAGAACCAATAGGCTTTATTCCCGCAACCACATCCCAAATTTTGAATGATAGAATACGAATTAAGTCTATGATGAAAGAATCCACAGATCCCAGGGAACAACAAATTTTAAACTTCAGACAAGAAGCGCGAAAAACACTAATCTCCACAATNNGGGAATTCCTGAAAAAAACCATGGAAAACGCCGAAAAACAAGGTTTAAAACTAATATAAGCCGATACAGATGGATTCTATGCAACATATACTGGTCATATTTAAACGCCGGTAACAGAAGAAAACTCACAGACCTTTTAGATAAAAAATGTGATTGATTTTTATAATGCTAGAGGTATGGTGAAGTAGAAGGTTGAACC
>PMWA01000058.1 GCA_003166335.1 Methanobacterium sp.
TTGGCATAATCCTATATTTCTCAATTTAATCCGTATTTACTAAAGATTATTATACAATTTTATAAAATAGTAGATTTCCATTAATAAATTAATTACTACTATAATATACTTCAACACCGCCGTTAGAATAAATTAAATTGAGGTTGTTTAATAAATTCCCTATATCAGATTTATTGAAAGCGTAAGATTCATTTAATGAGTAATATCTCATTACATCTCCAATATTATTAGCATATCCCAAATATAAAATAGAATTTTTTCCTAAATTTGTAATGTTAGGTGATATAAATTGAGTCCTGTTTCCAACACTTTCATAAAATTCTAATCCACCATAATTAATGATATTACGAGATATATAATCAGTATACAATGTGTTATTATTATAACTCCTGTTAAGCCATTGAGCACCATATATATCCTCTTCAAATGTATTTAAATTAGTATAATAAATACTTTTATCATTTAAATTGTTAATATTTGTGCTTAATGAAATAGACATCGGATGATCTTGGGCTAATTGATATACTAATCCTGAATTAAATAAGAAAAATATTACCAAAAAAATTGCTAAAATATGAAGTGATCTTACTTTAAACCTACCATTAAAAGAAATATCTAAAATCTGCAATGATCTTACTTTAAACTTATTATTNNATATTGAATGAAATAATAAATTTGCTAATTATGCGGAAAAATTCTATTCCGCCTATTATGCAAATAGGGGCCAAAAATATAAGTGAAATTTGATATAACCTTGAAGAATCAAGTGCACTTCCAAAGTATGGAATTATAATTCCTGCAATTAATACAATAAACATTATAAAACAAAATATCACATATTCTTTATCCATATTTATAAATTTTCTTTTAATTATTAATTTTATAATTCCTATGAAAATAAAAAATTGAGATAACAAATCGAGATATTTTTCTATATTTCTTAATGGTGAAATTGTCCCTTTTTGTATAATTTGCAATGCCTGTGTAGAATCTGGAGTTAAAAAATCTGTTGAGATACTACCAACAATATGATTTCCGATATGAACAACAGAACTAAATGCTGATGAACTTGAATTATAGGTATACCAAAAGTAAACTAGCACTGAAAATAGAATAACAAATGTTAATGTAATTCCCCCTTTTTTTGGGGAATATTCATAGATAAAATATTTTCTATGATCAATTAAAATAAGGATAATTATTACAAAAATAGCAGTTAATAAATAAATATATGATAATCCATAATGAGAGACAATTAATGAAAATGCAAATAAAACACTTAAAAATGATTTTTCTTTAATTTTAATTTCATCTATCATTAATAAAATTATCAAAACTAAAAATAATTCAGCAATTTCTTGTCTCGCTAACGTTACCATTTCTATAAAAAAAACATTGAAAGCCATGAAAAAAAAACAAGAAAAAAAAGCAATTTTAGATGTTGTTTGTTTTTTAAATATCTCATACAATCCCAGAGGAACTAGAGAAAATATTAAAGGATATACAATTTTGAAAATCCATACCAAATTCATTCCTGATATTTTAGAATATACCGGAGCAAACATTACAATACTTAACATAGCATTAAGATTATATGGAAGCGATGGATTCCAAAATCCATTAATGAAAACAATATTGGCTATGAAATATTCTTCATGGATATCATAACCCCATAAATAATTTGAAATTAAAGATGTACTAAATAATAAAGAAATAGAAATCATTAAAATTACTAATGGATATAAATTTTTAGAAATTTTATTAAATGCCGTTAATATTACTATAATTGAAATGACGATAATTAGAAGAATTGATAATAAATTGATATTATAATTATTTATTAGATATGTTCCAAAAATAGCTAAAAAAGGTAGAATAAAAATTGAAATATATGGCGATTCTGAAAACTTACTGAAATTAATGTAATTTGGATCGGAGAAATCCTTATCTCTTATATAGCTCAAAATAGACAGTATAATAATATAAGCAGTTATTGTTATTATTAAATAATATTCAGATATTGGATTTTTTATTCCTAGAAAAGGATAAATTAAATTCATAAAAAATCCAATAAACATTATGCTTGAGATACTTAGTCCACATGAATATAATACCGTTCTAATAGTGCCTAACTTATGTAATTTTATAATTCTTAAGATTAGGATACCCGGGATGAATAATAAATAAATAAATGATAATAATTCTCTTATTAATGGAATATGTAAATTTATCGCATCTAAACAAATTGTTACTAATAATGCAACCTGAATAAATAAGATAAAATTGAAAAATCTACTTATTTTCCAGTCATTTATTTCAAAGATATTTAGCAAATGCTCACCTAAATTGATATTAATTATCATTTACGAATTTTAATAAATAATCAAAAATTCAATTAAATATTATAAAATTTCAAACTAATCATCACTATTTATAAATAAATTAGAAAACCTTTTTAGATTTTGATTGATAAGTGTTTCAATGTACAGGTATATATCGTAGCATTCGTTTTTTAGTTTGGTTTCTTTGTTTCTTAGTCTGTCGCTTCTGCTTTGGTTTTCATAGCCGAAAACTCGTTTTATGACTGATAGTACACTTTCTACCAGGCTTCTGAGGTGATATTTGGGTTTACTGATGAGATATTGCATTCCCAACCGATATTTATCTTTTCTATTCCTTTCTTTGGTGGTATCATGCTGGTTGCTCCTAATTCTTCGTGTATGACTTGATGTATTTCTTCTTTGTCGAATGCGTTGTCTAAATCTGAAACTTGAAGGTTTGAATTCTTTGTTTTCTTGATTGTGGGTATTGCATCTTTAGAATAGCATCTGGGTCCCTGGCCTGTTCCATCTATAGACACCACGGTTTCTCAATGTCAAATAGGTCCACGGTAAAATCTAGCATTCGTCAAAGAAGTGTGATGCGAAAAGTTTAAAGAATTTTTGCAAAGTAATGTAGTGCTGAACACTTTTTAAGCAAATTATTTCCTTTAATTTAGGCATTAATCCCACAACAGCTGTGATTTCACGATATTTTAATCTTAAACGTTTCATTAAACATAATAAAGCCATAAGCTGATGTTGCGTGTACATTCGTTTTGAATATTCACCGGAATAAGCGGGTAAAGTCATTTCAGCCACTTTAAACGCAGTAAAGGTAAATGTTATTAGCTCGTTTTCACTTAAATCACTCATGGGATCACATTCGTACTTTACTTAATACTCAATGTGTGATCCCATTATACTTATAGGATTTCTACTGGGCCGTTTTTTCTAAATTCATTTAGATTTATTATGACCAAAAGATGTTATATTTGATGCATGTTAATTGGGAATGCCCAAACAAATGCCACAATTTATAGCTGAAAGTGTATCTAAATTTTATAAAATATATGTTTTATTCCCTTAGATCTACTCAGGGTCTATATCGAAATAATGTTATTTTATCTGTTAGAAATATTAGTTACAAACGAATAGAAGTAAAAAACGCTTTAATATCAGGATGCCCTACAGAAATGATAAAAGAGAATTATGGTCACAGTCTTACAAAACAGGTACATCAATTAAAAATAATAGAATATATCTAGTTAATCTAGAAATGAGAATACTATTTCAAATAAGATTATTTATTTTCTTAAATTGCAGTTTATAAATTTAAATGTTTAAAGTTAAGATTTCACAACTTTATATTGTAATCTAAAATAAAAAATTAAAATTAGAATCAAGATAGAAGTGATTAAATACAAAAATCTTATTATTATTGAATAATTGAGAAGTGTGAAAATTGTTTGAATGATTAGTATTACCCAAATTATTAATACTTCTTTTGATATGATCAGATTGCTTGGAACAACCTCTTTCCACAAGTAAAACGGCACAAAAATTAATGTATTGAGTACATAAGCTGTAACATATCCTATAGCTAATGCGAGGGCTCCTAAGTTTTTTAGGAGAAAAACAGTACTTATTAAAAATATAGCCCATATAATATTGTCTAAAAAACCCCACCACATAAGATTTTTAACTTCTAATTTACGGGATATTCCATCCCTGTAAGCAGTTATGCAACTTACAAACATCATTAAAGCTAATACTTGAATAAAAATGTTCGCGTTATAACCTGGCCCATATAAGAACCCTATTATTTCGGGAAATGCTATTAAGGGTAATGCTATTATTATGACTATAAACCAGCTTCCAAATACATTAATGGTTTCCAATTGTTCATTTTCATTTTTTTCATTTGCTGCTACCATTGGCAATAAAACTTGACCTATTACACCGGGCAAAAATGAAAGTAAAATTCCCCATTGATTTGCTGCGTTAAAAAAACCTAATTGAACATAACCTCCCTGAATGTTAATTATAATGGTATTTGCAACCCATATAATAGGCCCCACCATAACACTGGAAAGCATTGTTGGAAATGATAACTTCCAAATTACGTCTTTTTCTTTTAATGATTTTAAATAATTTATTTTGATTTTAAATTTTTCAACCAGATTATGGACTGTTATTGTATATAAAATTAAATTTATAACACTATTTATAACAATAGCTGAAACTGCACCAATTAAACCGAAAAAATAAACTCCAGTAATCGATAAAGAAGCAGATATTACTCCCTGAAGTAATGATATGCGAGCAAGATCTTTAAAGGCTCCAAAGCCTACGATCGATCCTGATTGTATGCCTACTATGGTGTTGAAAATTAAAAGTAAGGATGCTATACGTAAAGCTGGAGCTAAACCCGGCGAAGCTAATGTATGTGACGCAAGCCAAGGTGCCATTATGAAAAGAACAGCGAACGTAACTACTCCGGATATTATCCCGAAAAGATTAGTGAGCCCCATAATTCGTCCAGTTCGTTCTGGATCTGTTTGATGATATTGTGCTATATATTTGGTGGCAGTTATCCCTAAACCTAAGCCAGCAAATGTTGAAAATAAAATCACTGTACTGTTTATAATACCAAACTGTCCGTAACCAAATTTGCCGAGTATCCTAGCTGTTACTATGGCGGCGATCAATGGAAAACCCTGAGATGTTAATGTACTTATGAGATTCCAGAAAATACCATAAATAAGCTTTCCTACCACACTTCCCCGATCATCACCGGCTACTTTGCTTAGTATACTTTTCAACACTAGTTTTGGGTTTCTCATAATAACCAGTATCGATAACTTTTAAAAACAAATTTTAATTAATCATATGAGTTATTTCATCCCATATCATAAAATACTATTTGGCTTTTGATATTATACTATTAATATTATTATTCTATTATTTTGGCTCTGTAGAAAACCTTTTTAGATTTTCATTGATAAGTGTTTTGCGTACAGGTATATGTCGTAGCATTCGTTTTTTTAGCTTGGTTTCTTTGTTTCTCATACTTATAGGAATTTCTACAGGGCCAATATTTTAATGAATGATAATCAGTATATGAATCAGATTAATATATAATTTAAAAAAAAACGAACAATAAAACCTTAACTTAATTCATAGTGAATTACCAAAGGTTTTACCATAGGGGGTACAATTAACATTCAAAAAGTAATGCACCCTCTATAATAAATCAATTTGATAAAGGTCAATATGGAGGAATTTACTTTATTTTGGTATAAAAGTTTATATTTCTCATTTATCAAAAAAACTTTAATTTCTTTTTAAATGGCACAATCGATGGTATTAAAATTATTACAACTAACAAAGAAGTTGATATGTATGAAAATAATTATTTTAGCACCAATGTTATGGAATAGTATAGGGGGACATCCTATTGAATTGGCTAAAGTATTATCTGACAAACATCAAATAGATTATTTAGAACCCATAGTTCATTCATCAAATCTGCCAATATCTTTTAAGATAACTTCGAATAATACAGTCCCAAAAAATGTTAACATAATCAAAAGATCTACAAATTTAGGAGCTAATTTCTTTTATTTAATCTATACTGAATACAAAAATCTTCTTTATTTTATTAAAGAAGATTACGATGTATATATAACTTATCATACAACATTTAATATTTTAGGAATTATATTTGCAAAATTAACAGGAAAAAAAGTCGTTTTAATTTATGTCGATGATTTATCTGATCTATTTAAAGTACTATTGATTAAAATATTTACTAAATACCTATTTACACCTTTAGTAGCTTCATTATCAGGTTTAATCATTGTTACATCATATAAACTTAAAAAGTCAATTGATTTATTCAACAGAAATATTGAATATATACCTAATGGAGTTAATTTACATTCATTTAAAGTTGAAGACACTTTTAAAGAGAAATCAGAATTCATAGTTGGCTTTGTAGGAGGTTTTGGAAACTGGATTAATTTTGATATGGTTCTAAAATCGGCTCAATTTTTAATGGATAATGGTGTTAAATTTGTCTTAATAGGGGATGGTGAAATGTTTAATTATGTTAAAGATAAAATAAGTGAACTTAAACTTGATAACATAGAATTGCTTGGAGTTAAATCTCATACTGATTTGCCAAAGTTAATATGTGAAATGGATATATGCATAATCCCATTTAAAGTAAATCATTTAACTGACAGGGTTTCTCCTGTGAAGTTATTTGAATACTGGTCATTAAAAAAACCAGTAATATCAACAAGCTTTTATGAAATTAAGAAAATTGCAAAAGATAAAGTAATTTTTGTAAATAATTCAAAAGAACTTAGTTATTCAATTTTAAAGTTTAAAAACAACAAAAATTTATGTAAAAAATATGGGGATATTGGATACGATGAAGTAAGAAAAAACTATGATTGGAATATTTTAGCAGGAAAATATGAATTATTAATAAAAAAATTATTCATTTAATATAAAATTACTATATTTCTAACTTACTAATTAGTCAATCATTTATCGACTAAGTTATTGTATACATTATTTATTCTTTTGGCATATCCTTCCCAGGTCCAACCTTCATTAATAACGAGTTTTCTCCCATTTTCTCCCATTTTTTTCATGACATCTTCATTATCAAGCAAGTATTTAATTTTATTTGCCAGTGCATCCATGTCTTCCGGTTCAAACAAAAGACCAGTATGATTGTCTTTAACTTGATCAGGGATTCCTCCAACATTAGTTGCAATGACGGCACATTCACTGGACATAGCTTCATATATCACCACAGGCTTGCCTTCCGTCAAAGAGGGTAAAATAAACAGATCAGCCACTGAATACCAATCTTCTAATTCTTTACCTCTAAGTTCACCTTTAAAAGTGACAATTTCTTGAAGATCCAAGTTCCTAGACAATTTTTGAAGATTATTCACTTCAGAACCTTTACCTATAATAACTACCTGTAAATTAATATCAGACGTTCCATATTTTGTTCTCAATTCATATATGGCTCTTAATAAATAATCAACGCCTTTTAATTTATCTAAACGTCCAACGTATAATATGATTTTACCCGCCTCTATCTTTAACTGTTTCTTAAGTGAAATTTTGTCGTCTGGTTTAAATTTGTAGACATCCACCCCCAGAGAGATTATTTCAATCTTCCCTGAATCAACACCAACTTCAATTAACAATTCCGATAACTCTTCGCTAATGCAAATTATTTTACTAGAAAATTCAAATACCTCCATAACTTTATTTTTTATCCTGTCATCTTCTAGCCATGTTTTCAACGAACCAGTGCTATGCAACTCCACAATCAACGGTACATTCCATTCTCTGCACAGATCCATCACCCCATATCCATCGGGATAAATTTGATGAGCATGCACTAAATCCGCTTCTTCAACATTGTTTAAAATATAATTTGAAACTGATTGACGATAAAAATCACCGATAAATCCATAAAAAATTTTTTTAGGCAATAAATAAAGGAAACGAGGATGATGAACAGTTCCCTCCTCTGAATATTCCATTAATGGTATTTTACTGAATTCATAGAAAGGCAAATATTTAAGGGGAGGAGAAAAAGGAATAGGAGCAATAACTTCGATATCAACATCTTGTAACTGGGAAATTGCCAGGTTTGCATATCTGTTCCAAGGAGTCCATAAATAAAATTTGTTAGGATAGTGTACAGATACCATAAGGGAACGAATTTTCATGATTAATTTATTCCTTTAACATGATTAATGAATTACTATTAATATAGTTTCATAAAAAAAAATATATCAGTTAATTTAAATTGTCTAAATGTATTTTCAACTCAGAAACAATATCAGCACGGTCATAATGGGCTTTAACATATTCTCTACCATTCTTACCCATTTCTTCTAGTTTCTGAGGATTATTCAATAAAGTGATTATTGCATCAGATATTGCATCGGATGAATCATTAGTAATGATTCCTGCCTTTGATTTATGAGCTAATTCACTTATTTCTCCATTTCCACTTGCAATAAATGGTAGTTCACATGCCAGATACTCGTAAACTTTAACTGGTACCATATACTCAAGTGATTTTAATTTTTTCATGGGTGCTAATCCAATTAGAGATTCTGAAAGTAATTCAGGCACCTTTTCACGGGGGACTGAACCCTTGAATTCAATTACATCCTCCAAACCTAGCTTTTGTACCATTTTTTCTAATTCTTCCTTTCTTTCACCATCCCCCACGATTAGAAATTTGACATCATGCATTTTAGTAACATTTTTCATAGCTTGGATGTATTTTTCAAGATCTTGGGCATGACCAATGTTTCCTAAAAATATTATTTGATTTTTTTTAGAAACACTCTGACGATGAAAAATTTCTGTATCCGCTCCATTGGGAATTAAAATTATTTTCTTATCATTAATATCATAAATATTTGATAATCTTTGGGCAAGCACATTAGTGGTTGCTCCCACTAGATCAGCATTATTATAACATACTTTTTCAAATTTTCTGGCAATTTTTTCTAATGTACTTTCTTTTTCAAGGAAGCCAAGTGAAATTGAAGCATCTATCCATGAATCTCTTGCATCGATAATCCATCTTTTTTTGAATAACTTTTTAGAAATAAGTCCAGGAATTGCAGTGAAAACCGGTGGATTAGAGGTTATGATTAAATCATAATGTTTGGAATAAAGTAGAGTCCATATAGAGGCATGTAATGGAAATATTAAATAATATAGCACTCTACTTATAAATCCAGGATCCTTTGAACCATTTTGCCATCCCCATAAGTTTAAAACTTTAACTCCTTCAATCTCACTAGATCTACGGATTTTCCTTCGTTTTTTGAAAGTTTTTTTAGGAAAAGACGGATAAGGGGTAAAAACTGTAGTGTTTACCCCAAATTTATTTAAAAATTTAGACATTTCATATATACGTGATGCATTAGCTATATTTTCAGGCGGGAAATGTTGAGTTATAATTAAAATTTGATTCTTATTCTGTTCATTCATAATAATTTACAACTCATAATTTTTTAACTCATTTTAGCGCCAAATTCAATTCAAAAAAATTAAGGAAACAGCCCAAGTCAAAGTTTATTAAAACATAATACTCTTGCAAATCCTGAAATCCTCTTATATTGATAAATTTACTTTTTAATTAAAGTTTTTTGATAATCTACTATTCGTATGTCAGCACTAGCTTATAAATAGTTAACTAAAAAGTAAATTTTATTAATTAAAAATTACGTAATAATATTAACTTATTTCAACTTTATTAGCACGAAAAACCAGTCTATCCTAAATTTTACATAACCAGAAAAAAATTCTAAATCTAAAAATTACCTAAAATAATTTAATACGAAAATAAGGATAAAGGGCACTTCAAAATTTTTTTTTATTAAAATTTTTGTACGTAATTTTATGGATTAAATCAATTAATCGGAAAAAAGTGGAAAGACTTGACTAATAAATATGCATAGGATCCAGAAGAAATAAGGATGAAAATTAGAAAAATAAAGATTCACTTTAAAATTTTTTTTTATAAATAAAATGTTTTATTCTGAATATTACCTAAAATATTCCCTGGTTCATTAACTGGATAATAAATATAATTACCCACCAAAACCAGGCCACCATTATTATTAGTTATAGTATAATTACCAATCCAATCTGTGTCTACTCCATTGATGGTGAATGTGCCCTTCAATATATGTCCATTATTCTGGAAATAAGAAGTACCATTCCAAGCACTGCAAGTCATATTCATACTACCACTAAAAATGCTGCTGAACATGGCATCCTTCAAGTTATTCTCATATAAACCAAGGACAGTACCAGGGGTTACTTTAATCAGGTTAATATGTCCATTAACATGTAAACCACTACTTATATAATCCAATGGAAATGAGGTGTTACTAGCACCGCCTGTGAGGATCATTAAGATGTTAAAATTCTGACCAGTACCATTCACGGTGTAATAACCACCCAAACTACTGCCATTAAGCTCATTAGCCGGTATCAAAACATGACTACTGAAATCATACTTCATTCCATTAAACATTAAACCACTAAAAGTACCCATAGTATATTCTAAGGTGCCTGCAATGATTATTATGGCAGCGATTATGGTTAATGCTAAATATTTCTTCTGCATATAATATTACACTCATATAATAGGTTAATTGTTATAAAAAAAGATTTAAAAAAAAAAGTTTAAATGGGAGATTTTTTTTTAGATTAATTCTGCAATGGTTTGACTGAGTCCGCCGGGTTTAGTAACAGTTATAATGAGGTCACCATTACTATCTTCAGTTAATAATAATTCATTGAATGAGTTAGTGTAAGTTGTATTAACATTCGGTGAATTCATACTAATATATCCAACAGTACCTGTTACATTAGATGGTAACGGACCGATAGGTACATTTAAAGATGTTAAATTGTAAAGTGGATCAATTACTGGTGGTGCTGCACCGTTACTCCATCCTCTAACAGTTAAATTTAAATTACCATTACCACTGTTATTAGGATTAAACAATCCAGTCCAGGTGTCAATTCTAAGAAAAGATCCCACAGGTAATGATTTGTTATTATATCCGAGTAAGCTGCTGATGTCAAAAGTTTTATTTTCACCAGGTTTAAGCCAGGCTTCACCATAATAAACTTGTGTGGTATTATTAACAGTAGTGTCATTTAAAATGACAAACTCGATATGCGTCCAAGCTTGAGTATTATTGTTATAAAATTCGAGTTTAGTGCCGTTTTGAGTTAAAGTATTACTAGTAGTTCCTCCCATCATCATTATCGCTGCAACCGCTCCAATAATTATTAAAACAACCGCAACTATTAATATAATGATAGGGGTTCTCATACTATTGTAACCACCTTATAAGCAACTATGGCAACAAATACTATTAATAAAGGTATTATGGCCACGTTCGCACCTTTTAAAAAGGATTGTACTGATTTATGCTCTGCTTCTGAACTCAAAATCTCCTTAAGAGCCAAGAAAACTATTAAAGATACAACTGCGATTATACTTAAAGTCATTACCTCAGTAGTAGTGACCGTAGTAGTGGTAGTTGTTACAGTAGATATCATGTATAAAATGTATCCTACTCTTCATATATATACCTTGTGATTTAATTCCCATATAAAAGAGAATTATCTAATAAGTCCACATTAACTTAGACTAACCGATAATTCCGTGACAAACTGCACATTAACAATTAAAGGAATACCTAATATCTTAATAAATCACAAACCATACCAAATTCTACCGAGTTATACTGTAATGATCTGGTATCACCAATCACTAATAACTCAACCCGTAACATTACCTCCAGTTGAGGCGGTGATGTTAAGCCATAAATGAAGTGACCGGTAAACATTACTATCATCCGGCAATTTATATAAATTAAAAACCATCTCCCTAGAACCCGGATCACCCGCCGTGAAGTTAAAAGGAATCATTATCGATTGCTGATTATTTAAAGTGACCACTTCATCAATCTGCGCAATATTATCACTAGTCACCACCAAATGATAACTAGTCTGCTTATTCTCATGATTCACAATACCAATAATCAAACTACCATTCTCACCACTCGTTAAATTAGTTGGATAATCACTAGCCATACCACCCGGACCTAAAATATAAAACTCAGTAAAAGACTCACCCACCTTAGGCTCCACAATAACATACACCGTAGCAGACACCGCCACCAATATGGATAAGATTAGAATCACTGATAAGACTTTACCAGTTCTAGATTCCCCGGAGAAACCCGCACCTAAACTTTTAAAGAATCCACTGAAATCTACCCGGAAACGAGCCTCACTCGGTGTAAAACGCCTCCTCACATACGCTACAACAACTAATAAAATCGTTAAACTACTTAACGATAATAAAATAGGATCCAAACGAATACCAAAACTAGTATAATTCAATAGTAAACCAACGAGTGGAGTAACTGCGATGCTCAATCCAAAACTCAATGCTAAACGCTCAACACTATCCAAATCCCCCATTTTAGGAAACAAAGCAGCTATAAGAGCATAACCAGGTAAAAAAAGAATCAAAAATAATCCTAAAACCGTACGCGGTACAGTTCCACTTAAAACAGGAGTTAAAATAAACACTACAGTAAGAACTGTGAAGAAACCAATTAATACTAAATCCCATGCATAAAAACCCTTTTTACTCTTAACTTTATTCTCATCACCCTTTACAGGTTCCTCTTTACTACTAGATTGCAATGATTCTAATTTCTCATCACTTTTAGAACCCGAAACCTCCAATTCCAACTTATCAAGAAGCTGCTGACCTAAATTCTCCCGTTCAACCAGAATCTGCTTCTCATCAAAACCAGCTTCTTCCTTAATATTATCCAAAACAGCTCTTCGAAAAGAAGTCCTACGACGAATAAAAGCAGCAATGATTAAAATAAATGTCAATATCGGTATCACCACAAACATAGCTATCGAAGAAGGATTAAAAACTGATAAAAGACTAACTGTAACCGTTAACAATAAACTTAAAACAATACTATAAATAACACGTCTAACTACACCCATCCGATAAAGAAGAGGTTTCAATACAGCCAAAAGTGAGTAACCAGATAAAAATACTAACAATAAAAAATAAGGTACAATATTAAAAGGATACTTAACCAACACTGGAATACTCAACCAAGCCACTGAGGCAACAGTTAAAACAAGTACAATTATAAGGTCACGATAAGATGGTTTAATCATAAATATAAATGCTCCTGAGAGATAAACTATTTAAAAATATTTAACATTTCTCCTTAATATAAATAAGTTAATTAAATAAAATATTTTTTAACTCTTATAACTTAAATAAGTACTATTATAATTAACTTGTATAATAGGTGGTATATAAAAAAATGAAACTCTTACCCCACTCAACCATAGTAGTTAACAAAGACGTAGTAAGCTGTGACCTAGTTGACGAAGCTGCCATACTCAACCTAAAAACTGGAATATACTACGGATTAGAGCCCGTAGGAGAACGCATCTGGAAACTCATCCAAACACCCCGACAACTAAATGAAATATTAGAAACACTCCTAAATGAATATGAAGTAGAAAAAGACCGCTGCCAAGAAGATTTAATAGAATTACTAATACAACTTTCAGAAAAAGAATTGGTAAATATAAATTGAGGTTAGATTAAAAAAAAATGAAAATATTAACTAATTTTCTGAAGCAGACCCGGGTAGATCAACAACTCCTCATAACCACTCTCCTATCCATGATCATAATCCGATTGAAACTATATTTAATACCATTCAACCGTAAACAACGATCACTAGAGAGAAGTAACAATAAAACAGCAAATGAAGTTCCCGTCCACAAATTAATCTGGGCAGTGCAAACAGTAAGCAATTATGTACCACATGCAACCTGTCTCACCAAAGCATTAACCGCCCAAAAATTACTTAAAAAATACGGTTACCCCAGCCAAGTTAAAATCGGTGTAAATAAAGACGCAGAAGGACAATTTGAAGCTCACGCCTGGCTAGAATACTCCGGAAAAGTGGTAATTGGAGAATCAGTGAAAGAATATGTACCACTCACCGATTTATAAAACAAATCCCCTAAATTTATATATTTATAAATTATTTATCCTCTACTCTCCCTAATATGAATTTAGACTAATATTACCCAATTATTGTTATACCCCCCTAATAATGGTGAAAAATGGAATGAGAAATAAACTAGTTAATTTTTTTTCTATCTCCAATTGATAAATCCACATATTCCACAGGTTTAATATTAAAATATCTCCAGATCTAATTAAAGGTAACATACTAACCCCGAAGGCCTTGAAACGAAAACTATAACCTTTATCAAGAACCTCCTCCCATAAATCAGAAGTTAATTCATCATTAATTTCCAAATTTTTACCTTCTAAAAAAAAAATCCATTTCTTTTTATATCTTTTATTAGTATGATAGGATTTATTCCTGTTCAATGGATTGAAATTTATGAAAACTATTAAATTTACCATTATTCTTAGACAATAGCTCATCCCATGTTCCAGATTCAACTATACTACCGTTTTCCATGAAATATATCTGGTCTGCTTTGCGAATAGTGGAAAGACGATGTGCAATCATCAGGATAGTGATATCACCATGCAGATTTTCAACCGAATTTAATATACGTTTTTCATTTTCAGAATCCAGATTACTAGTTGCTTCATCCAAAATAATTATAGAAGGCTTCCTAAGCAAAGCACGAGCCAACGCTAATCTCTGCTTCTCACCACCAGATAATTTAACACCACGATCACCAATAAAAGTATCCAAACCATCAGGAAGCTCCTCCACAAAATCATAAGCCGCAGCCAATCTAAGAGAATTAATTAAATCTTTCTCAACAGCATCTGGCTGAGTTAAAAGCAAATTAAAACGGATAGTTTCATTAAATAAGAAAGTCTCCTGAGCCACATAACCAATCCTATCCCGCCAAGATAAAAGATTATCCTGAGCTAAAGGAACATTATCAACCTTAATAACACCACTATCCGGTTGAATTAAACCCATAAGCAAATCCGCCACCGTACTTTTACCCGCACCAGACGATCCAGTAATCGCAATAGTTTCACCCACCGGTATCCTAAGATTTAAATCCTCAATTTTAAAATGATCCTCACCCCTATACGAAAAAAATATATGATCAAAATTAATCATATTCTCTAAAACCATCACATCCCCCTCAGATTCCGTAGAATCAATATTCTGTAAACATTGCATTTCAAGTTGGTTAATATTATCAAACGCCGGCAGTGAATTAATGAAATACTGATAACTACTCTGAATAGTACTAAACTGTGGAAACATCATCACAAATATATAAATCAATATAAGTAAACTAGCAATGGGTATTTTAACTAATTGGATTAAAGTCAACACAATAATAGCCAACATAATCACCGTACCCACGTCAAATAATAATTTAACATCAGCATAAGTTTTTACAGCATCCAAATAACCATCCATCACCTGATTAGTCTGATCAGAAAATACTTTGATATTCTCATCCTGCATTCCAAAACTTTTAATGGTTTTCATACCATCCAAATGCTGCATAATACTATTATATATATTCCTAGTAGTATCCGTAATATTCTCACCACTCGAAATAGATCTCCTAACCCTTCTCCTAAGTAATAATAAAATAATTACACCGGCAATAAATATTAAACCAGTAGTAACACCCGCTAATTCAAGCGCGAAAATTATATACACCACTAGAACCATCAAACCCGCCAACAAATTAAGAAACTGACCCGTACCAACACTAACTCTTTCCACTTCATTCGTTAAAGCATGAGCAAAGCTTGATGACTTCATTCTAGTGAAAAATAACCAATCTGAATTTGTAATAGCCCGGTAAAGACGTTTACGGAGATGAGCAGCAAATTCAAACTGAATTTGCGAGGATTTAATAGTCTGCAAACGATGCAATATTGCAATGAAACTCATCACCAACACATAAACCAATAAAATTATAAACAAGGTTGGCTTCAAATGCACTGTAAGAAAGAATGCAGATACATAGGCGGCAATCGCACCCAGAGAACCCTGCCCTACATTTAAACCCACCAACTCCAAAAGAGGAATCAATAAAAGCAAACTTACACCCGTGGATAGGCTAATTAACACCATCAAAAAAACAGTCAACCCCACTTTCCGAGGCATTAAACTAAATAAATCATTAATAAAATGACCCAATAAACTATTTTTATATTTAAATAATATAGTTTCAGCAGCCATAGTCACTCCGAATTATTTTAATAAATATGTTTTATTTAGTTTAATTAAAATTTTTAGAATCCCAGTTTTTTTTATATATTTTAAAGCAAGATAAATGCTATTAACATAATAAAGAGGATATAATGAGTTAGGAATAGGAATAGTTGCTAATTGAGCAGGACGCGGATTAAAAAAAATCGATAAATAATCTCTTATTTCATTAATAAAGCTCTCTCTTAACCCAATCCGATCCCATGCGGACCAATAAAAATTTATTGAATCTTTATTAAAAAGATTTTTTTGCATCCTATAAGAAATAGACTGCACTTTTTTGTCTTCCGCAAATTTCTGATAAACATCATCCGGAAGATTCACACCTATTAATTCCTTAGCTAATAAAAGAGATACACCCAATATTCTATTTACACTACTCTTACTTGCCTTATCCAGTATCCTATCCCAATTTAATTCTTTATAAGTATTAATAATTTGCGCGATATCACAGATCCAACCTAAGGAGTCCCATAAATGACCGGAAGCGTGCAATGATAAAATTAAAACTAACTCTTCCGGGGCGAAAGTTGAGAAACAGAAACCATCACCCCTAACCTGAGTAATATAATTAGAATCATAAATCATATCATTATGCAAACGATTAACATTAAAATCCCAATGCAACTCCAAAATCAAAGTAGGATTATTCTGAAAAAATTTATACTCATGCTGAAACCTAAACAACAACTCCATCTGCGAATGATCTAACTCATAACATGAATCAAAACCATTAGAATTAAGTAATTCCTTTGCCTTAACAATATCTTCCTTCCTCACAAAAACATCTAGATCACCAAAATCCCTTAAAGCTAAATCTCCATAAGCAAGCAACGCTAAAACAAGCCCCTTATATGGAATAGCCAAAATACCATTAGAATTCAATAAATCAAGAATTTCAAACAATTTACCCGCTAAAATAAAATTTCGTCTCGAAACTTCTAAAAACTTATTTTCAAGATCACTTAAAACATTTACCGGCACCATGTCTGGATATTTATTAAGATTCAAATATAAAAGCGGCGTCATTTTATGATAAAAGGCTTCATCCAAAATATATTGCCAATCCAAATCCTTTTTCAACAAAGAAAGAATCTTAAATTCAATATCACTCCTCAAATCCGTCCGAGCACAACAAAGAATTAACTCCTCTTCAGGACGAAAATTAACCTTTCCACTTACATCCATAAATATAAATCCCCATCACCAGCCTTAAAACCTGTTATATATAAAAAAAGGATTCTCAAATACCAAAATATTTTTTGAACAAAAAATTAAGNNGTTCTTAAAACTATAACAAAATCTCTTAAATACCAAAAAGAATCTAAACTTAAAAAAAAAATCATCAAAAGAAAATACACTATTCCGAATTCATTTATAAAATATATAAAACTAAATTTCAATTAAATTTATAATCCTGTCTAACCACCAAAGATCTTCGATAACTCTCCTACTTATAAAGAAATTATCTAAACGATTATTAATAATTTTCTAATAATTAGTAGCCGTAAAAGTTAATGGATGGGTTGATTTTTTTCCATTTCCCATTCACCCGGAAAAAAAAACAATATCTAATTTTTTTTATCCAATTAATAAATCCTGCCTTAATGTGAAATAAAGAAAACTTCTGATCCTCTTATTTTATCATCTAAAAATTCTCTAATTAATAATATTCTATTTAGAATCCCAGCTATCTAGTTCAAAATATTCTTTTTTATATAATTCTCATAAAGCTTGTGGGGATCTTATAAACCTTTAAATCATCAAAGACGGGTGCAAGCTCTGGGTTGATAACTACTTCATAAATATTATGAATTACACTCCGTTCAATATAAAAAAAATAGTAATTAAGAAATCGTATTTAATAGGTTTTTGCTTATCCCGTTTTTTAATCTTCTCTATGAATTCCTGGCGAAGCTCAGGCTCTTCTTCAACTTTTTCTTTGATAATGGTGGAGTTTTTTCTCAAATCATCTTTTTTAACACTTACTAAACTCATAAATAATCAAATCTCAACATTTTTTTTTTAATATGATTTTTTTTACATTTACTTAGTTCCCCTAAATATAATATTAATACTATTAATTGCATCATTAATTTGCACAAAAATTCCTAGAGTCCGCTTCATATAAATATTTTAATAAATAACTTTATTTATAAAACTTCAAACATAAAGATAAATCACATGAAGCTCCAAGAAAGATATAAAAAAGCGGTGGATGAATTTGTAAAGGAGTTAGAGAAGGATCACCATAATGAAATAGAAAGTATAATACTATTCGGTTCAGTTGCCCGAGGAGAAGCCCGACTAGATTCTGATATTGATATCCTGATTATAATCAAAAAAGAAGACTTCAAATTAAGACGTTTATTTATAGGGAAGGCCTTCGACACTTTAATAGAAACCGGTTTAAATATTTCAGCAAAGGTTATATCACATGATGATTTCCAGTTGAGTAAAAACTATTCATTTCTAAAAAATGTTATCGCAGATGGTGTAAAGATTGTCTGAAAAAAAAGAAATTCAGCAGCTCATTGAAAGAGCGGAAATAAGGCTTAAAGCCGCAGAATATCTATTTGCAAATGGTTTCTATGAAGATTCTATTAGCAGAGCTTACTATAGCATGTACTTTGCAGCCACGGCCATTCTTTTAAAAGAGAATATCACAGTGAAGACTCACAAAGGACTGATATCCAAGTTCGGTTTAGAATTCGTTAATAGAGGAGTTGTTGAAGGATATTATGGAAGAGCCTTAAGAATAGCTGAAGAGCTTAGAGAAGAATCCGAATATTCCATCTCTCGTGAAATTTCAAAAGAAGAAGCCGAATCAGTAATTGAAGATGCAAAAAAATTTTTGGAAAGAATAACAAAGGCAATAAAAGAATTAGAGTAAATAAAATATTTTTGGAAAACAAAAATTTAGATTAAAATTATAACGCATCATTAAATTCTTCGACAGTTAAACCTGCTATTTTAATAATTTTTCTCAATGTTCCTTTCTTAAGAGTTTTATGCAGCGGAACAGTAAATACCCGATGATCTTTCTGTAACACTACATGGTCACCTTTACCCAATCGAACCTTAAAACCTAATTTTACAAATGTCTGTACAGCATTTCTTCCAGAAACAGTTGGAAGTTTCTTAGACACTTAATTCCACCTTAGAGATCTCCACTGTTTCACCTAACCTCCTTACTTCTTGGTTAAGTGTTTCTAACACAAGCTCTATGGCTATTTTTATATTATCTATGGTTTCTTCCTTAGATTCTCCTTGACTAATTGCACCTGGAAGTTCAAGGCATTGAGCGGAATAACCCCCTTCTTTTTCCTTTTCAAGTATTATCGTATATTTCATAAATAAACTTATGTTGATTTTATAATATAAAATAGAGTTTCCTATAATTTCCACATATAAAAGAAATTTAAATCTCAATTTAAGAAAGGTTAATAACAATAAAATAATAAAAATAACCCTTAAAATCTTAATTAAGATTCGTTAAAACCCCGAATTTTCTTTAGCCCTTACGGACGGTTTTTACGATTTCTAAATTCTAAAAAAATATAATTTACGTTATTTTTTTTATTTCTTGGAAATACTCTTTTTCTACTGTTTTTATATCCCTAACTCTCAATTCAAAACAATTTTAAAAACCGAGATTTTTATAGAATTTAAGATACTCCCCTTTTACTAGCGTTAGTAATAGTAATACCTATTATATTTCCTTTTTCATATCGAATTATTACATCATCATCCATAATCTCTGAATCATCGGCATGACTAGGCTTCTTGAAATTAATATATAAAACATCAGCCTCTTTATCGTAATCAGTCCAAATCCTAGTATATGGCATTTCCAATAATTCGGGAACAATATCTAATACTTTTTTTACTGCAGAATCCCCCATATCCTTCGCCTCTTCTCCATTTGCTTTATGCGTTTAGTAAAAAATGCTGTAATTACAAATCCATCATCATCACATTCTTTATATATAACTATAATGTATTTTTCATTCTTTATATTTCTTATGGCTATATATTCTTCATTATCGCCCGCATATATTGCCTCCGGCCCCTCAACCGTCTCAAGAACCTCAAAATAATAACCAGCCATCTCCGGATGACCCTCAGTAATATGAAACCATCTTTCATCAGTCAATCGGATGAGCACCCCATTTCTGGATTTGACCTTACCCATAATTCAATCCCCAACTAATACAAATTTTAGAAATATATCTATTTTTAACATTAAAAAATATCAATATATAAATTTTCGGGCAAGAACTTCATATTTTACTTACTACTATTCGAATACACAATAAAAACTAATTTTCTAAAATCTTCACCAGTTTTACCTAACTTATAAAAAAAATTGATTAATATAATGTTAAAAATCTTTTTAAAAAAATATAATAATTTTTCAAGCTTAATAATAAGCAAATCATAAGAATAATGCTTAAAATCTTAATTATGCGTTATACCCGAATATAGAGAAGTAGAAACGGTTAGACAAATAGGTACTATTAGGAAATAAATAATTTTCCGAAATTTGAAATTTAAATTGTTATAACCTAATTGAGGGTTAAATACTACTTTTATAAATAAACTTTATATCATAATTCTTTCACAAAAATAATAACATTAAACGAGGATTACTCCTCTGATTCTTTTTCATCCTTAATTTGTAATACCATCCTTATTAATTTGTTGATTTCTTTGTCTTTAGTCCATTCATGTTCTTCTAATATTAAATCAGATTCTTGAAGGGCCTCTGGTAAAGTTTCAGGATCTAAACTAAATAATTTAAGTTCCTTATAAGCTGTTAAATGGTCCATTGCTCCGTAGAGATATTTTTCGTTTTGAGTTAATTTATATTTATGTAAACATTTCTCTATCCATACAATGTTTATTAAATCGGAAAGTTGAAATATATTTAAAATCAACAAACGCTCTTTTTTAACTAAAGTCATTATAGGATGTAAGTCTGTCTTAAAAATCTTAATCATATACTCGTCAATTCTTAACCAAGCATTTCTAAACAGCTTGGGATATTTTTCATATTCATCATGCATGAATTTTATGCTGATTCTGAGTTTTTCCATGCCCTGCCCTTTATTTCCCTTCAGGAATATATCATCGATGGCATCGGTGGTAAACTGTACATATTTATTTTCTATTTCTGATGAATCTGCGTTTTCTATTAGTTTATGAAACCTATTTTGGATATTGGATTTTGACATCTTTAATTTCCTCATCCGGTTTCGTCTCTAGAATATTTATTCTTTTTTCGAGTTCTTCTAATTTTTTAGCTTCTATTATTCTGGCATAGGTTTGAGATAAATAAGCTAAGGTGCGAATCATCTTAATCCTTATTTCTTCCTTCTTTTCATCCTTAATTCGACCTGTTTTAAGTTTCTCAGATAATTGTTTAATTTCCTTTTCTAAAATTTCTGAAACACCATCCAAACCTAATACTTTCCGGCCATCTAATAATTCATCTTCACTTAATTCCTTATCATTTAATTTCTCTAAATCTTCATCTGTCATGATATTCACAATCCTCCAAATATTCAAAAAATAACTCCTTTGGATAAACTAAAGTATATATCTATTTTTTAGGTATATAATGTTATGTTATGCTCCCTATTATATATAAAATATAAGTTATGAGCTATAAAATAAGAAAAAAACGAATACCAATCGTTTTGGAATATTGGTTGATGATATATGTTCACTAAAAAGAATAATTATTTTAACTCTAATATTAAAATAAATTCGATTCATCATTTACATTTAACCGAAAGGAAAATAAGAACCCTTGTGCCAGAATACTGCCCCATGTAGAATATCCGTTTATAATTATTAAAATTTATTTTATATTATAAGCTAAAGAATAATTATATAGATAATTAAGGTCAAGGAGAGAGAGAAATCAAAAACAAAAAAGTAGCGGTAACCGGTGGCCTAGGATTCATAGGATCACATATAGTGGAAAGGTTATGTGCTGATAATGAAGTAGTCGTTATAGATAATGAATCCACAGGGAAGATGAATAACCTAAAAACTTTAAATACTGATGACATTGAAATTTTTATTGATGACATTAATGCAATAGACCTTAAAAAAGTATTCACAGGTGTTGATTACATTTTCCATGAGGCTGCGCTTCCTAGTGTGCCTCGAAGCATTAAAGATCCCTTAAGATCCAATGAATCCAACATCACCGGCACTTTAAAGGTACTACTAGCAGCTCGTGATTGTGAAGTAAATAAACTTGTTTTTGCCTCATCATCATCAGTTTACGGTGACACACCCACACTACCCAAAGTAGAGACAATGTCCATAAACCCTAAATCCCCTTATGCTGTGACTAAAGCCACTGGAGAACTGTACTGCCAGAACTTCACCGAAGTTTATGACCTACCCACCGTTTGTTTACGTTACTTCAATGTATTCGGGCCACGTCAAGACCCCTACTCCCAATACTCAGCGGTAATACCTAAATTCATAAACGCCATCAAAAAAGGAAAATCTCCGATTATTTATGGTGATGGAGAACAAAGTCGTGACTTCACCTACGTAGAAGATGTTGTTAACGCCAACCTTCTAGCAGCTGAATCAAAGGAAACTGGAGTTTATAATATAGCCTGCGGCAGACGATGGACCCTAAATGAACTAGTTGAACAATTAAACCAAATCTTAGATAACAAAGTAGAACCCCTATATACGGATCTCCGTCCAGGCGATATCAAACACTCCCTAGCCGACATTACAAAAGCTAAAACCTTTGGTTATAATCCTAAAGGAGAATTCAAAGATGAACTCCGTAAAACAGTCAATTTCTTTCAATAAAAAAATTCATTTAAGTTGGAGTTATTAACCGCTCCTACTCCATAATACTGGGATCCCATTTTTCTAGATTGCATTGGATCGTAAACTCTTCTACCATCAATTAACAATGCAAGTTTCATTAGCCTTTTAACTTCTCTTAAATCAAGATTTCTAAATTCATCATGAGCAGTCATCAACACCATAGCATCAGCACCCTCCAAAGCCTTATAAACATCCTTCTCAACAAATCCCAAAGGACTTTCATCGATGTAAGGATCTACAATTGTTACAATCGCTTGGTTATTTTTCAATTGTAGTATCAGTTCTTCTGAGGGTGATTCCCGATCATCACCCACATTCTCCTTATATGATAAACCCAGTACAATTATTTTAGAGTTTTTAACTGACTTTTCATTTTCATTAAGTGCATCTGTAAGTAAACCAAAAACATGCATGGGCATATAATCATTAATAGTTCGCCCAGCAGATATAACTTTCGAGTGATAACCCAGCTCATTAGCCTTCTTAACCAAATAATACGGATCCACCGGAAGACAATGCCCACCAACACCCGCACCCGGATAGTAAACATTAAAATTCCACTTGGTGCTGGCTCCATCAATAACCTCCATCACATCAATACCAATCTTCTCAAAAATCATAGCCAACTCATTCATCAAAGCAATATTCAAATCACGTTGAGTATTCTCTATCACCTTCGCCGCTTCCGCCGTTTTAATATTCCTCAAAACAGTTATATTCTCATTTATAATAAACTGATAAAGCTGCCTAGTGACTTCAGCCCATTCCGGTGTGATACCACCAACCACCCGTGCCACCTTCTCAATAGAATGATCATCATCACCCGGATTATATCGTTCTGGACAATAAGCCAAACCAAAATCTTCACCCGCACAGAGACCTGAACTTTCCAAAATAGGTTTAAGAACCTCTTCAGTAACACCAGGATAAACCGTTGACTCCAAAACAACCAAATTACCCTTATCTAACTCTTTAGCCACTTTTTCACCAGCAGATATTATATATGAAAGATCAGGATCCTTAGATTTAGTAACAGGAGTAGGAACAATAAGTAAGATTATATCTGAATCTTTAGTTGCCATTTCCAGGTTTCGGGTTGCAAATAATTTTTTATTATTTACCACTTCTACTAATCTACCATCTAAATTCAGTTCTCCAATAGTACTTATTCCTTGATTGATTTTCGATATTTTATATTTGTCTCTTTCAACTCCTACAACATTAAAACCTTGTTCAGCAAAAAATATAGCAGTAGGAAGACCTACATAACCCAAACCGACTACAGATATTTTTGAGTTTCTGTTTTTTATTTTCTCAACCAATTTTTTATACAATTTTGATTCCTCATATATGGGGCAAGTCTTATTCTAACTTTTTTTTAGAGAATTTCTATTAACCTTTATTTGCTGTTGATACGATAATTTCAAATATTTTTATGATAACCATTAACTGTTTTAACGTCTTTTTTAAGGATAATAAATGTCGAAAGGCAATAGTTAATAGTAATAAGTA
>PMWA01000084.1 GCA_003166335.1 Methanobacterium sp.
CATGGTGGAAATAATACGCCCAGAAACCACTGAAGCCGGTTATCTGGAGAAACTTATTTTAAAACCACAAGTTGCCGATTTATACGTGGTGGATAAAGGGCAAGCTGAAATATTGGAGATAGAAGTAAAAAGCGATAAGATTATAGGTAAAACCATTAATGAATTGAGTCCTACCGACGATTACATCATATGTGGATACTGCGAGAATAATGACGATAAAATTACTATATGTAAACCGGAAATGGTATTAAAATATGGGGATAAAATATCAATTCTGAGTAAAAGAGATTCTACTAAAAAAGTTCTTGAAAAATTCACCGTATAAAAATTTGATTTTAATCACTTTTTTCAATTTATTCTGAGTTTAATGCTTTATCATAGTAATGTTTTCTTTTTATCCATTTAAAACCTCATATTTGGTAATTGTAGCCACTTCAATGGGACCACCAATTTTATTATCACCCGGCGTGAATTTTGAATAGTTTGCTGCTGTTTCTACTAGAAAAATTGCTAAGTCGATAGCGTCTTGAATGGGCATCACTCTATTTACCATGATATAAATCATGAATTTATGACAAAGTTAAGAATAAGAAAATTGAATAATGTATTAAATAGACTTAGAAAAGTAAAATAGAGTATTTTTTAATTAAATAATTTCCACTTCAGCTAAATATATGTTAAAAAAGAATGGTATTTGGAATAATTAAAAAAGAGTTGTAATATTAAATGTAATTAATCATTTGAAGTTTAGCTTTTCATGATAATTTTTTGTTATATGATGGTATGAATTGGGATATTATTATACCTATAATTAACATGATTGCTATGACGTAGAATGCGTTAGTTATGCCACCAATTAATTTCAAGACGGATAAAGCATTATAAGTGCCCATCAGTAATATGAACCCTAATATTGCTGTTCCCATGGATGTGGATAGATTATTAAGAGTATTCATTACTGCTGATGCATCTGGTTGTTTATCTCGACTAATGTCAGTGAAGAGAAGGTTGGATGAGGAAGGGAAGATAATTCCCACTCCAAATCCAATTGAAGCCATTCCTAATACCATCTGTAATAGAGTAGTATGTGTACTGAAAGTACTGATTAAGTAAATAGATCCTATTAAAGCTATTAAGAATCCAAAGGATATGATGTAGCGTGGTTGGAATCTTTTTGAAAGAAAACCCGTTGCATAAGCCATTATAAACCTTGGTGCAGCCAATGCTGCAAATAAAAAGCCCGTGGTTAAGGCACTGAACCCTAATACTGTTTGCACAAATACAGGTACAATAAAAATAATACCACCACTCATTAAACTAATTATAATTCTAGTCATATTACCTAAATCGAATCTATAATCTTGGAAGATTCTAACATCAACTAGAGGATGTTCACCATTCTTTATCCTATTTCTCTGGTTAAGATAGAATATAATAAGGAGAATAATCCCAGCTGTGATTAAATAAGGTGATAAATATTGAGTAGTAGGGTTGTTAAGAACTATAAACCCATAAACGAATAAGAGTATTCCTATTGCTGAGTTTAAAGCGCCGACAATATTTATATCCTTCCAAGTCAATGTTTTAGGGAATGATAATATTGATCTCGAGAATAACAGAATAACTAATACTATAATGAATTCTAGTCCAAATGCATAACGCCAGGTGAAGTAAGTAGTTAAAGAACCTCCGATAAAAGGCCCTAATACTGCAGCACCGGCTGACATTGAGCTGATTATGCCTAAAGCATAAGCTCTTCTCTCGCCTGAGTAACTACCTACCACTATAGATGATGCACTTACCAGCATAAAGGCACCGCCGATACCCTCTAATATAGACCAGCCCAGAAGCAGCATCGTACTATTAATACTTAATGCAGCAATAAGAGTCCCAATACCATAGATAACAGCACCCATAAGAAACGTTCTCTTACGACCGAAAACTTTCTGCAACTCACCGCTGAGGAGAGTTAAACTCGCTAAAACCAAGACATAAACAACGATTATATCCTGAATAGTAGCAAAATTAGTATGCAAATCATGAACTAAAGTTGTAATTGCCACATTCAAAAAACTGATGTCGATAGATAAAATAAAAACACCTAAAGAAACTAGTATTAAAGTCAACCAACCCACATTAGACACATTATCTGCCTTTTCATTCATCTTATGACCCCTGAATTACTATCCTCTTTTTCATTTACTAATAACTGGGATATCATTGAAATGTTTTAAAACATCATTTTTTATACTCATATGCTGTTCATTCCCTGTTTTCTTATTTTATTTGAATTTCTTTTAATTAGAGGGATTTTTTTATTTTTTCAAGTCTTTCCATAAAATTTTCTATTCGTTTCTCGTTGAGTGCTAGTTTTTCTTTCTTAATATCCTCCAGGAAAGAAATATAACTATCAATTTCATTTAATGCAGTTTCTATTGCTATTGCGCTACGATCTATAGGTTCAGTTAATGAGTGTTGTATTTGAGATCCTAATATTCTATTAGTAGTCTCGTACCCTACTTCTGTTAACTCGTATATTCCGTCTTCTTTTTTTATTATTAGACCTTCCGCGACTAGTTTTTTAAGCATGGGGTATATTGAGCCGGGTGATGGTTTAAATGATGTAAGGGATTCATTTTTTTTCACTTGATTCCCTTGATACTTTTGATGAGGCTTTAATACTTGTTGAATTTGTTCACGATGCCATTGAATGGATTCCGTTACTTCTGAACCAGTTTTTGGGCTATGCTCTAAGACATGTAATGTCATGAACCTCAAGCCCCCTAATTTATCTAATTCATTTATTCTTCCACATATATCTTTCAAATTCCACATTGTACAATAACCTCGCATTGTTTAATCAATATATATCTATATTAATATTTTTTAAAAACAATTAGAAACGACTTATTTTAATATTAAATATAAGAAAATAGTATTTAAATATATCGATATCGAGTAATAGATGAAATAATTTAAAAAAAAATATTTGAAAATAATGTTAATTTTACTTCACATACGAAACTATCAATATCTAAGAATAATCTTTTTATAAAATGGTAATATAATACTCTACCAGCTATCAAAAAATGACTAGTTTTTCATTATTTCCTTTAAATTAATGGATCTAATGGTATGTTTTATTTTATTATCTGAAATAATCAGAAAGAAAATCTGTTCTCATAAATATCATCTTTTTTCAATAGGTTTATAATTATCCAAAAAAAATTTCTATTTTATAATTTACTGGATATTTCAAAGATAGTCTTAGTTTTTTTATCCCAAATCAATCCAAATATTACATCATTCATTATATAATTTGTATATGTCAACAAAATAAATACGTGATCTAATTTAGATCATATAAATTATGTGATCTAATTTATAATACATGATCTAATTTGGATCATAATTAGTATATTTAAAAATAAAAGAATCTAAATTAAGTTCTTGTTAAGTCAATTAATATATATATATATATAATTTTATTTTTAACTACAATTCATTTGCTTACCTGTATTTATCCTCTGATGGTTGAGAATGGGTCAATTACCAAGGATGATAACGCCTGCAATGAATTTAATAGAACTTACATTACAGTGATTAGTCATTAAATCAAGGTTAAAATCCTTATTTTAGGCATTTGAATAATAAAATTTATACATAAATTTGAAATATTAGATTAAATTCTCAAATTATAAATTATACTATTATTTAAATTATTTTTACTAATTCTTTATGGGCTTAGCAACTAATATTTTACTTAGGGGATTTAGTGTGAGAAAGCTTTTATGGTGGTTGATTGCGGGCTCACCGGGTGGGCCGAATCGTGCTAGGATACTTATGGAGATTCATAATAGACCTAGCAATGCTCATCAGCTTTCTGAAAGGTTAAATTTGAATTATAAAACTGTACGTCATCATCTTAAGATTTTAGAGGATAATGGTATGATTGTATCTGCTGGGAAGAAGAGTGGGGTGAAATTATTTTTCCTATCGGATGAAATGATTAAAAATTATGATATTTTCGATCGAATTAATAGTGAGCAAAATGAATGAAATGGGAGCTAAAGAATAGTTATGATGAGAATGGATAAAAGTCTAGTGTTCAATTATTTGGATTAATCTCAATTTATAAAATTCACATATAATCATTGGTTAATCTCCCAAATTTTGCTGGAAAAGTAACTAAAAATCATGGGATAATTCCATAATAAAGTGGAAGATTCCTCTTTTCAGATGAGAATAGGCTTCCTAAATATTTGGATGATTCATAAAAGAAATAGTATATTTTAATAAAAAAAAATGGGGCACGATTTGTGTACTATTTGTGCATAATTATTTAAAATATTATTTAGACAATTAAATTTAGGGTGAGCTTAAAATGGTATTTGAGGGATTTCAACAGAGTTATGTGCTAATATTGGCATTAATTTTTGGATTATTAAACATTTCATTAGTCTTATGGTTTCTTCAGACGTATGGGAAAGTTTATCAAAAAATACAAACTAGATTTACCTTGGGATTAATCATATATTTTACATATATTTTAATTCTTAATCTTTTTCTCATTTTAATTTTAGGTTTTGCATTAACACACGTTCCTATTTTAGAATTGCAAACCACGGTACAAAATCTAACCATCCCTAATATCCTATTTGTAGTTAACTTAATCCAGTTACTTGCGCTAATCATCTTATTTATAGTAATAAGGGAATAATCTTCACTAAAAAAAATGTTTAGTAGATTGGGGCATGGTTTGTGCACGATTTGTGCATAAATATTTAAAAATAATCGACTAAAAAATTAAATAAAGTTATGACGTGTTAAATTATTTACTTTGTTAAGAATTGACTCGCAAACCATGAATTAATGGTTCACCAGAAAAATTCACGTAATTGAAAAAGCAATATAAATGGAGTATTTAAAATGAAATCAATTTGGAAAAATATCAAACATCGAAACCGATTAATCATAGCTATGATTTTTGCCATCATCCTCACAGTCTATTTAGATGTCACATATTTAAGATACATGTTCGTGGAACGATTAATCGTTAATGTATTAATATGGGTAGTTTTCATATCTATTTTCTGGATATTGTATATAAACAAACGATTATAATAGAGCTACCTTTACAATTCTTTAATTTTTTTTAGTCACTCTTTAAAGGTACCTTGAAATGGATATTTATAAAATAGTTAATGTTACATTTGCATTAATACGCAATAATCCCAATAATATATAAAACGGTTTTTGACTTCATATTATATTTCCCCCTCATCATCATGCTCATGGATATTTTAACACAAATATTTTGTTTAATTAACTCTTTATATTCCTTTTATTCACTGTAAGAATTTATCCCGTTGCTTTAGCATAATTTGCAAAATTAGCCCCACATTGAATTACAATGATAAAAATAATACCAATAGCATTTATAGTTTCAGTATCTGATGCTAATACTACAATATTTTCTATTTATTCTAAATTTACAGATATAAATATGTGAAAAAGTATGATATTTCAAATACTTTGTCTTTTAAAACGTTTATCTGGCATTATAGCTAGGTAGCTGCCTATGGTTGGATCTAAAATATACCCTGCACTTGCACTTATTAAATAGCTAAAATTTTTAAATTATTTAAATTTTAATTTTTATTTCCATAAACGCTTGAATTCTAAATTAAATAAAGAATTTTTTGAAAATATTTAATTATTATAAGTCTTGATATAAATCAGTATTAAATATGAAAAAATATTTTTTTTTAGGAGAGTTAATATTATATCTGAATTAATTACTGGTAGATCAAATTTACTGAAAGGGTATTCTGAATTTGTATCAATTTTAATCGCTTTAATTGGGATTCTAATTCTCATTGGATGGCAGTTTAATATTCAAATCTTATTAACCCCCGGGTCTGGATTTTCAACAATTAAATCCAATACGGGTTTAGCTTTTCTATTAATTGGATTTTCCCTTTGGTTTGTACAGACGAAAAGAATTAATATGCACAATCAACGGGTAGCACAGTTATTAGCTTTTATTGTAATGATGATTGGATTTCTAACTCTTATGGAATATGTTTTTAATTTAAATTTTGGTATTGATCAGATACTTTTTAAAGAGGCTGTTGGAGCATTAAACACTTCGGCACCAAATAGAATGGCTTTAACTACTACAATAAACTTTATTTTAGCAGGATTATCCATTTTGCTATGGAATATCAAAACTCCTCGTGTTTACAGACCTACTCAGATTTTAGCAATTATTGGTGGGTTTATTTCGCTTATTGGATTCCTAGCGTATATTTATAATGTTTCGTTATTGTATCATATTCCCCAATTTACTGCAATATCAATCTATGCTACATTTACTTTTATTTTACTATTTACTGCGATATTATTTTCACGTCCGGATACAGGAATTATGTCAATAATTAATACTGATCATATAAGTGGTGTTTTATCACGACGGTTTCTGCCTTTAATTATTTTTGTACCAATAATATTTGGATTAATATTGAATTATGGTGCAAGTATAGGTCTTTATAGTGAACAATTAGGAGCTATTTTGTTCCTTTTTTCTATAATTATATTCCTATCCATAATAGTTTGGATAACTACACTTTCCATTAAAAAAATTGATGATGATCGTAGATCATTGGAAATGGAATACCAGACATCTCTTGAAGAAAAAGTTAGTGATCGTACTAAAGAATTAGAACAATCTAATAAAGATTTACAGCAGTTTGCCTATGTAGCAGCTCATGATCTGAGAGAGCCATTACGTATGATCAGTAGCTTTTTACAGTTACTTGAACGTAAATATGATGATAAACTAGATGATGAAGCTAATGAATTCATTGAATTTGCCGTTACTGGAGCTCAGCGCTTGGATTTTATGATCAATGATCTTCTAGAGTACTCTAGAGTAGTTAATAAAAAAAGAGAATTCAGCAAAGGTCAGTATTAATAAAGTTTTAGAACAGACTATTTTAAATTTAAAATCATCTATAGATGTTAATAATGCTGAAATAACGTACAATCAATTGCCTACAATAATCGGAGACGATCAGTTGATGATTCTACTATTTCAAAACCTAATAAGTAACTCAATCAAATATCGTAGTGAAGAAATACCTAAAATCAACATCTCAGCCGTTAAAGAATCCAATCAATACCTCTTTACAGTTAAGGATAATGGAATTGGAATGTCCAAGGAACATTTGGGAAGAATATTTACTATCTTCCAACGACTTCACAACAAAGATGAGTATGAAGGAACAGGGATTGGACTTGCAATTGTACAAAAAATCGTACATCAACACGGTGGACAAATCTGGGCGGAATCAGAACTTGATAAAGGTTCAACTTTCTACTTTACTATTCCAAAAAAATTATAAAGAGAATAATTTTCAAAATCTATAAAATAAAATTAAATATTTTTTTTATTATTTTTTTATTTTATTCAATACTTGTTGTATACAGTTTGCTATTTTCTCGAATTCTTCCAATTCGGTTGATTTTAGTAAAATAGCGTCCACAAATTTAGCATACGGATTATTTTCTACATCTTGTGCGGAACCTGTCAGGATGATGATGGGGATATTATTCAATTTATTATTTAGTTTTATATCCTTAAGAACATCTTTTCCATCTTTTTTAGGAAGATCCATATCTAATAAAATAAGATTCGGTCTGGGAATATCAGAATACTCCCCTTCGTGATGTAGCATTTGTACTGCTATTTCACCGTCTTTTGCATGATAAAGATTATTGGAGATTTTAAATTCGTTTAATATTTCTTTAATTAGACGTGCGTCACCAAGATTATCTTCTACTATTAAAATATTCTGTTTCATTTTCATCTTTTTAAAAAAATAATCATTTAATAATATAAATATGTTTTAAATAATAATAGATATCACTTACAATAATAATTATGTATTTTTTTTTAAAAAATAATATATTTTTGCAACAAATTTAGTAAAAAGTATCAGATTTTTTAGATTAAATTTAAAAAAAAAATATTATAAATAATTATTTATGTTATAGGGATGGTGAAGTAGAAGGTTGAGCCTTTTCCTGGTTCGGATTCCACCCAGATATGTCCACCATGTCGTTTTATGATTTTTTTACTTATAGATAATCCTATGCCTGAACCGGGATATTTATTTCGAGTATGTAAACGTTTAAATATCTCAAAGATTTGTTTTTGATATTCTTTTTCAATGCCAATTCCATTATCTTTCACAGCAAATATCCATTCTTTTTCATCTCTATGGGCAGATATATCGATTATTGGAGTGTTTGATCCATGGAATTTTATGGCGTTGAGTATTAAATTCTGGAAAACCTGCCCCATCTGAGATTTATCCGCCATAATAATGGGAAGTGTATCATGAGTTATAATAGCATTACTCTCCTCTAGGGATACAGTTAAATTTGATAGAACATCATTTAATACGATTTCTAGGTCAACATTCTCAAAATCCTTAGTTTGATTAGAAACTCGTGAAAATGTTAAAAGGTCATCGATTAAATATTTCATACGATGAGCACCCTCAACTATAAAATCAATATATTCATCAGCATCAGTGTCAAGTTGATTTCTATAACGTCTTTCTAACAATTGGGTGAAACTAGTTACCATACGTAAGGGTTCTTGCAGGTCATGTGATGAAACATAAGCAAACTGTTCTAACTCCTTGTTTGATCTTTCCAATTCAATATTAGATTTTGAAAGTTCTTGAGTACGTTCTTTAACTTGTTCTTCTAGAGTTTCATTTATTTTCTTCAATGCGTTTTGTGTCTGTCTTTGTTCAGTAACATCAACATCCATCTCGAGGATTAAAGGTGTGCCATCTACATCTGTGAATGGGAAATCGTAAGCTTCAATTATACTGCCATCTGGTGCTTTTACTTCCCATTGATGTGGTTGGCCTGTTTCAAGCACCTTATATGATTCACAAAAATCACATGGTTCTGTACGTCCGAAACAATAATCATAACAATATCGTCCTTCTGATTCGCCGAATTTATCACGGAAAGCTCGATTTGCAAATTTAACATGATAATCTGGAGTTAAAAGACATATCATAGTTGGTAGAGTTTCCAGTACATCAAAAATTCGCTTTGCTTCAGCAAAACGTTGTTCATTATCATTTAAAGCTTCTTTCATCTTCTTTTTTTTGGTGCTTTCAAACTGTGTCCATTCGCCTTGACGTTTTACTAATGCAAATTCATGATTATTTACCACTTCTATTATCTCACTGGCATTGCATTTGTCAATACTATAAGTACACATTGCGATCATTGGATAATTGATTAATATTGAGTCTACTTCTTCTTCATAATCAACGAAGTTATTCCAATTATCTTTCTCAAGCCAGGAAGTGTTACCGGTGAGTCTTAAACCATCAAATCCATTATCCAGCGCTTTATTTAATTTATTAACCCAACCATTAAGTACTATATCAGAATCGAATTCTCCTTCAATTATATACCATTCATTGTAGGGAATTATTTCTAGTTGACCCTTCTCCAAGTATACATCAATATTTGGAAGGGCAAGCCTCAGTGCTTTTTCTACGTCTTCTATTTTTAATGGTTCAGATGTAACCCACATACAAAATTCATTATTCTCTAATCCTGCTTTGAAGTAAGGAACTAGAATATTAATTAAATCTTCTTTAGATTCATAGAACATACAAAAATGGGTTCCCCATGGTACATTAGAGATACTATTAACACCGGTTTTTCTCAGGTCATCTTTCATTGGAGTTTTTCTCCGACTATCATAAATATGTTAAAAAAAAATAATTCTATAAAATATGTTATTATAAAACATTATATAGTTTTTTATCTAACTCATGAAAATATAAAACTATGAATTCATATGAAAACAGACAAACTGTACTTTATTTTACTTTTTGTTCTTTTATAAACTAAAGAATAAATGGAATAAGTCTTTTAGTTTTCTTTGAATATTCAATGTATTCATCTCCAAGTTCAGAGGTTAATGTTTTTTCTTCTACCTGGATGCGGTAACCATAAGCTACTGCGAATATGATTATTATTAATAGGGTGGCTGTCCATGATTGTAATGCTAATCCAAATCCAATTAGGGAGTTACCGCATTTTATATTATCCCCTAAATCTGGAAGTGCTCTTTCTTTAAAGAGTTTTTGTTGTGCTTCTAAAGCATCTCGATTCTCTCCTTCCAGAACTTTAAGTAACAAACTGAGCTTAGTTACATTTACTGCTTGGGAGTCTATATCCACACCGTAGATGTTGTTTAGGAGTATTCTTTTCTTTTCTCTTATTGTGAGGTAATATTCTCCGCTTTTTCCCTGATATATCTTATCCTTTAAGCGATTTTTATCTTTATGTTTTGTATAGTAATCTATGTGCCATTTTAATAAGTAAGTGAATGCTCCTAGGAGGAATGAACCAGATCCACAGGCAGGGTCTAATATCCTGAGTTCGGATACTTTATTCGGTGTTTTACCCTTGCAGAGTTTCTCGACAGTATTCTCCACGATATAATCCACAATAAATTGTGGTGTATAGTACACACCACCTGCCTTTTTAACTTCGGGTTTATCTTCGATTTTAGCTTGATGTCCTGGGGTTAATCTGATGACTTTACCTAAGAATTGTTCATATACATTACCCAATATCTCTGGAGATAGTACAGAAAACTCATATGGGCTATTAGGGTAATATAAGTCTTTTATAATAGTCTTGAAAATCGTATCATCTATCTTTAGATTCAAAGTAAATTTATCTGGTGATGTGATTCTTCCATTCTCCTCATGGAAATGGAATAATCCAGAATTGTATTTTGCATCCGCTTTAATACAGATCTCACTGAAATGCTGGTAAATATTATCATTATCCAGTAAAGTGCGGAGTTGCTCGTATTTTTCCACTCCTTGGTCTTCACACATCCTTAGAAAAACTATACGATCTATAATTTGTTGTACGGCATAATTCAGCTCTTCGATGGTTATTTCAGTATTCCGAAGAGCAATATTTTTAGCAAATAAATACCGCCATTCTTCAATTTCGGATAAGAATGCATCATCAACTTCAGTAGTGCCCCTCTTTTTCTTAGTCGCTTCTGCAAATTTATCAAACGACCCTTGGAGTACAGCCTGTCGAGAGAATATACTATATATCTCATCCCACTTTTCAAGATATTCATGGTAGTTTAGAAATATTATCCTGCCCGTGCTGGCTCGGTCATTCTTTTGAGGTTTCGTCCTCGACTCATAGACCGCCATCTCATCGAAATCAGTGAGAATAGACAATGGTAGCTTAGCACTCCAAGCGTATCTCCTTAACTGATAGGAAGGTTCAATGCTCATTCTAACATTCACGGATGGCTTTTTAGCCTCTACAAAAAACATTTTCCTACCTGCCAAGGTGAAACAGAAATCAGGTGCTTTAGTACCACCACCAACCTTAATAGAATCCTCAAATATGACATCACGATACTGGGGGGCTGCACCGGAAATATTATCCACATCCCATCCCAAAGCTTTAAAGAATGGATTGATGAATTCCTGCTTGAGCTGTTCTTCTTTGTAAGCTGGATTTTTATAGGCATTTAAATTACGCTCAAACTTATCCACCAACTCTCTTATCTCATTTGGTGCTTCCGGCAATTTTCTATCTCCAATGTTTTGTATTAATGAATAACAAAAGTTATGTATCTATTTACTATAATTAATAATAAATTATTAAGTTACTGGGGGTTTTTATGATGGTGATTGTAAAATGTGAGAAATGTGGGCAAGAATATCAATTAGGACCTAATGATAAACTTTCCGACTTTAAATGTGAATGTGGGGGAGAATTATCCTTAAAAGAGGCAGTAGTTGAACCTGTAAATACTACAAAACCTAATAAACAACGTAAAAGTTGGAAAGAACAGACTAAGGGTGTTAAAGCTGGTGCTGATGAATTTGAATTTAATAAACTCTTTGAATATGAAGAAAAAGCCAGTCGTTTAGAATTATTTATTAGGATATTTTATGCTATTCCTGTTGGCATAATACTCATTTTCTATAGTATAATAGCAGGTGTATTGGTAGCTTTACAATGGATAATAATATTAATCCTTGGGAAACGAAGTGAAGGTTTAACTGTTTTCATTAGAGGATATTTAGAATATAATATCCATTTAATGAGCTATTTTTCTATCATGACTGATAAAAGACCCGGAGTAACTCCTAAAAAAGTTAAAATATATGAAGTCATAGCAGAATAAATTTTATAATTTTACTTAATAAATTATAAATCGAGAGATGGCTTAGATGCTTTCTAAACCAGATAAGTTGCCTAAACCTCCAAGAAAGGAACAACAAAAACAGGGGTAGACCTAAAGCAAAACAAAAGATGGAACAAATTACTATAAAGTTGCCCCCCCAAGATACTGGGAGAATTAATGAAATTATCATAAGAGAGCTACAATCCTATGAGTTATCACATCCGCCAAGCTTTAGCAGAATATTTAGGAAAAAAATAATTAATTAAATCTTATATTTTCAATTTAGTCAGCAAACCTCATTCGTTATAAAATTTAAATGGATATTAATCGTTTGATATACATGAAATGCATGATTTACACATAATTTTAGATAATACCAAATTTATTTTCTCTATTTCTTGTAATTATTAGTAAAATTGCTCAAATGATATATTTCATTTAAAGTCATTTAACTTAATCAGAATTAATAGTCTTTTTAATAATACAATAATATTCCTATTTAAATCCGATAAATTATTAATTATTGAAAAAAATTTTGCATAATTTTGCATTTTTTAGAGATTTTTCTCAAATGTATGCGTTAGGTTTTGCATTCTTAAAAATTAAAATTTATAATTTTTATTAATACTTTAAATCTATAAATTAATAATATATTTTTTAATATCAATCTTTTATTCATTCATGATAATTTAAAATAGGTTTAATTATATTATCATTTTATCATGGTGTAATCTATTTCCTAGTCTAATCTATTAATCTCTTGAAACTATGCTGTTAATAATATCTCAACTTTATAACCGCTTAATAGGAAATAACTATTTTATTAGTTTTTTAATATGGGGGATGGAATAACCTCACAGCTTATATGTTCAAAATTTCGATTTTTGAATTACGGTCATAAAAAGACAGCCGAGTATTTATGTGGCACATATCTAGTTACATAGGTGTTTAAAGAGTTATTCATGTAATTGACCTTAAATAGAGGAGATCCGTAGATAATAATGAAGTTATATAGCATTATAAATGCTGGTTTTATAAGACACTCCATAGTATGTAATTATTTTAGAGTGTGAGAAATAAATGTGATGTTTTATGGTAATTAAAGTGATATAGTTTTCTCGCTCTCATCCTATAGTCAGGTTACATATATAGGTATAAAATATATATCATAAAAAATCTTCTTAAAATGGATTTAATGCAACTGTAATTAGTTAAATAATAGTTATTCATAATATAATAAATTTTTAATGAATGTTTATTTCAAAGAATGATTAATATTCATTTAAAATTTTTTTTAATACATATTAAACATAATGTTAATAAAAAAATAAAAAATATAAAGACTCTCCCCCTAATATGATGCATATAAAGGATATAAAATGTTTCCAGTATCTGGAGTTATCCTCAGTTTACTGATTCAGGTACTGCTATTATTGTACGTGCTTAAAATTACTCTAGTTAGAAGGGGAGTATTTAGTTTTTTGATATAAAATAATATAATATTATATAATTATTATTATGAAAAAATTTAAAGAGTTTACAATACTTTATTTTATTCTAATTAAAAAAAACTGCATTGCTTGTGGAAATAAATAGATTTTATAAGATTTAAAATTTAAAAACATATTCTCCTGATGTTTTCGCTTTCTAAATATATTATATATTTTTAACCCTACCCTTTAAAGCTGACTATAGGATGAGAGCGAGAAAAGTAATGGATGTTTATTTCATAAATATATTATATTTATTTCTTGCTTTGTTAAAAAAAAAACTTAACTCATGGTTTGAATTTTGAAATACTATTCATATTCTTTATTAAACCAATGATGATAGGGGACTGTAATAATTACAGAAAAAAATAAATTATTTAGGAAATAATTAACTTTAACTAATTATATTCGAAATAAAAAATATAATGAGCATATAAATCTCTTAAACTTAGAAAATAAGAGTTATATACTGAATTTATATTTCTTAACAATTTCGTATTTTTCTTCGGAATAACCTAAGTTTCTCAAGTAAAATAACTTAATCTTAAAAAGATATTTTCCCCATCCAACCTTTTTGTTAGTTATATCATTTTCTGGTATTCCAGCATCAATTAACTCTTGTTTCTTATATCCATACACATATATCATAGATCTACCGCATGGAACATCTAAAGTGTGTCCTTTACCTTCTGAAGGATATTTCCACTTTTGTTCTTCCCAAGGACTATTATCTTTTCGTTTTATTAAATGTTTAGCACTTCTTCTATTCCCATTAATCTTATAACGTTCTTTTGAAAGTCTATTCATGCAAATATTGCATATATCATTTCGCTTAGCATAGTTATAGTAATTATCGATGCTCAGAGTGTTTCCACATTCTTTACATATCTCTTTTTGGCTAAAATCTTCTCCAGCATATATTTCACGACAATTGTTACATACACTTTCTATATCATCTGATTCATAGAATTCTTCCATTGTTAATTTAGAACCACACTTTTTACATCGAATATTTAACGTATCGACCATTATAATACTTCCTTTTACACTCTTATTTAATTTTTAGTCATTAATCCTTAAAGTATCCTTTAATATTCATAATTATCTTTGCGAACTTCTTCAAGTAATGCTTCCAGTTCAGCATCATCAATTCTAACTTCTTCAAGCAATGCTTCTAGATCATCATTATCAATATTTTCAGAATTTATTTCGTTGATCATATCTTTTACCTCATTTTAAAGTCATATATTCACTTAATAATAAAAATTGGAATAAAACATCCATAATGATTCAATTACATATGTTTTTTTCTAAATCTATTTTTTACAAATTTAAGATACTCTGTTAATGCAAGATTTACAATCATGGATGTATCAAGATCAATTCCTGATTTATCATATATTTTGCCGGTAACCGATTTAATGGCCGAATATTGCTCTTCATTTATGTATACACAATAAAATTCTTCATTAGACATGCTTTTACCTCTCAATTTTTATTATTTATAGTCTTTAGATGTTTAATTACGGCTGTTTGAATAAATTCAGAAACATTGTTATAGTTTCCATTATCAACAGCATTTTTAATTGCTATTATATCCTTAAGTTCCAGCGAAACACTTTTGCTTAGTTTAATGATTTTACCTCCATTAAATTTAATTTATAATAACTTTTATTATAATCATTATTAGGAGTCAGGCACTTATATAGCTAACGGAAATGATCTAAAATCGATTAATAAAACTTACCAATGGTTTTTATTTATTTTATAACTAGTTCAGATTCTCCAGAATCAAAAGTCATCGTCATAACAGAAATTAGAACCTAATTACAAAAAATGTAAGACAAAATAGGTATTCTAACTAGTTCAGATTCT